>CAZYHE010000382.1:0-4957 GCA_964647225.1 uncultured Anaerolineales bacterium | reverse complement strand
CCCGACGCCAAACCCTGCACCAACTGCCGTTGGATGAGGGCGACGAAGATGATGGACGGGATGAGCATCATCACCGACAAGGCGGTCATGCCGCGCCAGTCGGAGACGAATTGGCCGGTAAATTCGTAGAGGGCCGGCGGAAAGGTCCGCGAGGCCGGGGTGCGCGTGATGACCGTGGCGAGCGCGAACTCGTTCCACGAGGTCAGAAACGCGAAGATGCCGCTGGCCGCGACGCCGGGCAGGGCCAGCGGCAGATCCACGCGCAGGAGCGCGGTCCAGCGCGAGCAGCCGTCAATCAGCGCGGCGTCGTCCAGTTCTTCCGGCAGCGCCCGGAAGAAGCCGTCCATGAGCCAGGCCGTAAAGGGAATGTTCAGCGCGGTGTAGGCGATGATCATGCCCAAGACCTTGTCGGACAGCCCCAGCCGGGCGAAGAGGATGAACAACGGCAGGCTGAGCGCCACACCGGGCACCGCGCGCGCCAGCATCATCGAAAGGAAGATGCTGTTCTTGCCGCGGAAGCGAAACCGGGCAAAGGTGAACCCGGCCAACGTCCCGAAGATCAGCGAGAAGAAGGTGCTGACGAGCGAGATCACGGCCGAATTGCGGGCATACTTGGGCACCGGGATGGCCGCGCCCATGCCGAACGAGCCTTCCGGCGTCGGCATGCCCAACAAGATTTTGTAGGAATCGAAATCGAGGCGCGCCGGCAACCACACCGGCGGCCGCGTGTTGATCTCGACATTCGGCCGCATCGAGGTCAGGATGATCCACACGACCGGCAGGAAGAAAATCAGGATGATAAGATAGAGGGCGAGGTCGCGCAGATTGTCGCTGATTTGGCGCCGGCGCCCAGACTTGCCGTAGCCGATGTTCTTCATGCCTTCCCCTCCCAGCGGCTCTTGATGACCTGGCGGAACAGGTACCAGGTGAACAGGAAGCTGATGATGACCGTCACGTAAGACATCGCGCTGCCCAGGGCGTAGTTGTGGCCGCTGAACGCCAGCCGGTAGACATAAGTCCACATCAGCTCGGTGCGGTTGCCTGGCCCGCCGCCGGTCATGATCGAGATCACATCATAGACGCGCGCCAGATCGAGCGAACGGATCGCCATCGCGGTATAGACGAACGGCATGATCATCGGCAGGGTGAGGTGCTGGAACTTTTGCCAGCCCGACGCGCCATCCACCTCGGCGGCCTCGAACGGCTCGGTGGGCAGCGAGAGGATGCCGGCCTCCAGGATGATCACCATAAAGGGCGTGCTCATCCAGATTTCGGCGACCAGGATCGAGATGAAGCCCAGCGGCACATCCACCAGCCAGGGGATGATGTGCGCCTGACCGGTGAGGGAGAACAGCAAGTTATTGACCAGCCCCACCTGGTCATTGAAGAACCATTTGAACTGAAAGCCGACCAGTACCGGTGCAAACATCATCGGCATCATGATGATCGTGCGCAGAATGCTCCGCCCGCGGATGGCCTTAGCCATTAATTGGGCGATCCCCAGCCCGATCAAAAACTCCAGGTTGACCGCCAAAGTCATAAAGAGAACGGAGCGGCCAAACGCCTGCCAGAAGATCGGGTCTTTGACGAGGGTAATGTATTGTTCGAGACCGACGAAATGGAAATTCCGGGCTGTGGTCAGGGTGTAGTTGGTAAAACTAAGGTAGAGCGAATAGAGCATCGGAAAGCCGACCACCGCGAGCAAGACCATGATGCCGGGCATCAAGAAAAGGACCGGCCGGTAGGCCGTTTCCGAGCGCGGACGGCCCGACCTACGTTGCTTGGGTTTTCGCCCTAAGGCAGTTGCGGTCATGGCTGCGCGACCCCTCTTACGTATTGCGTATTGCGTGGGTATGACCGCCGCGCGGTACGTACCATGCGTCATCTGTCGTTGCGAGGGGCCGCAGCCCCGAAGCAATCCTATACACGAGGGAGATTGCTTCGGGGCGAACCCCGCCCCTCGCGATGACAACGCCCCAACTACCATCGAACCGCGTCCAGTCGCTCACGAACCACGCAATACGCAATACGTCTTACTTGTAGTATCCCGCGTCGGTCATCAGCTTCTTGACCGCGACAGCAGCGTCATCCAGACCCTTCTGCGGGGCCACGTCCCCCAGGATGATCTTCTGCAGGATCGGGTAGAAGACGTTGGACATCGGCAGCCATTCGGCGATGAGGGGCGGGGTCTTGAAGTCTTCCTTGGCCGCCAGGAGCGCCAGCTCCAGGCGCGGCTTGGCGAGCTTGTCCGCGCTGGTCGCGGCTTCCTTGATCATCTTGTCCCACACGCTCTGGCGCGAGACCAGGATGCCCAGCTTGCCCTCCAACTCGTTGCCCTCGACGCTGGTCAGGTGCTTGAGCAGGGAGGCCGCGGCCTCCTTGTTCTTGCTGGCCTTCGTGATCGAGAACCCGTGGTGTCCGGCCCAGCCGCTGTGGATCTTGCCGGCGCCCATCGGCTGGCGGGCCATGTTGAACTTGCCGGCGACCTTGCTGTTCGCCGGATCCTGGAAGAAGCCGTACCAGCCGAACCATTCGGTGTACATGGCGATGGTGCCGTTGGCGAAGTTCTTGGCGACATCATCCCACACGAAGTTGGTCATGCCGGGGGGCATCGCCTTGGCCTTGTACAGATCGGCGAACATCGTGGCGGCCTTGAGGCCGGCCGCGCTGTTGAAGGTCGGCTCCCACTTCTCGTTGAAGAGTTGGCCGCCCTCGGCGGTCAGCACTTCGTAGAAGCGGCCCGACAGCGCCTCTTCCTTGCCTGCGAACTGAGTGCCGTAGATGCCCTTGCCCGCGTCGGTTACCTTGAGCGCGATCTCCTTGAACTCATCCCACGTCTCCGGCGGCTTGGGGACGAGATCGGTGCGGTAGTGCGTGCAGGAGATATCATAGTGGCGCGGCAGCACCCACAGCTTGCCGTCGCGACGGGCGGCATCTACCAGGCGGGGGATGAAATCGGCCAGGTCTTCCTTGCTGAAGAGGCCGTCCAGCGGTTCCAGCCCGCCGGCCTTGACATATTGCGAGAAGAAGCTGGAGTGATCCCAGCACACATCGTAATCCACGGTACCGGCTGCGAAGTCCTGCACCAGGCGCTTGTCGGTCTCGAAGCCATTGCCCTTGAAGACCATCTCGACCTTGGCGCCGGTCTTGGTTTCCCACGCGGGAATGATCTTGTACAACTCGTCATAGTTGCCGCCGCTGATGGCGTGCATCTTGACGGTGACACCCTTGAAGGTGCCGGCCGCACCGACGACGGCCGGCGCCTTGGTCGGTTCAGCGGCCTTGGGCGCATCGGTCGCCTTGGCCGCGGGAGCCGCAGGCGCGGCCGGGGCGGGGGCTGGCGGGGGAGTGCAGCCGGCGATCACCGCCGCGCTGCCGACCAAGCCGGTCAGCTTCAGAAAATTGCGTCGCGAAAGCTTCTTGTCAGACATGGTGAATTCCTCCTCGGGATTGAAAACTGGTCGTCACGAAGAACATCGGCGAGTGAAACATGGCCCTGTAGAGCACCTCCTTTCGGGTAGGTGGGTACACTGGTATATTGGTATATTGGTAGATTGGTAGATTGGTAGAGCGCCGCGTCCCATCCCAACTTACCAATCTACCAACCTACCAGTTTACCAATCTACTAATCTACCCCACATCCACCAAATCATACTCGCCCAACTTCAGCGGGTACTTCCCGTACTCTCGCACCAAGTTGACCACGTACTCATAATTCGCGCCGGAGACGTTGCTCGGCACCGAGTGATCCGACTGGAAGATCATCCCACCACCCTTGGCGGCGTTGAGCTTGGTCAACACCTCGGCCTTGATCTCATCCCGCGAGCCGAGCGCCCAGGTAATCACGCTCATGTTGCCGCAGAAGCCGATCTGGTGGCCGTATTGCCGGCGCAGTTCGACCACATCCAGCCCGGCTTTCGATTCCAGCGGGTTGTAGGCGTCCACGCCCAGTTCGATGAAGTCCGCGAAGACGCGCTTGACGTTGCCGCAGCCGTGGTAGATCACCGGCAAGTTGTGCGCATGGGCTTCAGCGATCAACGCCTGGAGGCCCGGCTTGTACCACTTGCGCCAGTACTTGGGCGAGAAGAAGAGGTCCTTCTTGTAGGCGATGTCGCCCCAGATCACGATACCGTCCAATAGTCCCGCGGCGGCCTTGATCTGGGCCTTCAGGATCTCCAGGGCAAATTCGTTAGCGCGTTGGATGAACCGGCCCAGCTCATCCGGGTACAACCCCACCCACAGCAGCAGGTTCTCCGGGCCGATGATGCGTTGCATGTACTCGTTGGCTTCGCACACGCTGCCGTAGACGGGGATGTCGGGGTGCAGACTTTTGACCGTCTCCACCCAGGCTGGGCTGTTGCGCGCAAAGCCATCGCCGACGCCCGCGATCTGGTTGTCCCCCGCGCTGAAATAGCGGCGATCATCCCACGGATCCTCGAATTGGTAGGTGGCGGTCTTCTCGATGGTGTCGGTGTCGAAGCTCAACCACTCCGGCATCGGATCGGCGAGCTTCTTGCGGATCACCGCCTCGAAGCCGGTGCGCACGACCACCGCCTCCGCGTCTTCCCGTAACACTTCGAACTGCTTGATGTGCGGATCCATATTGGGAACCGTCACGATCCAGTCGAGGTCGTAGTACTTGTAAGGGTCGGCGTCCGCCGGCAAGCCGAGATCGGCCCGCCACCGCTGCAAGAAGCTGCCCCAAAACATATCGCTGATGGGCACGCGGTCGGCTTCCTCGTGGCGTAGCGTCTTGTTGATACGATCGAGTTTGAGCAGGCAGTTGGGGGTTCGCGCCATGTTCGACTTCCTCATCTGTGGTTGAAAGACCTTTAGGGTCTGCGAGATCCTAAAGGTCTTTGGCCCGCTTCAGCTCAATCGTACAGCAGCGGTTTCATCTCGTCCGAGTTCATGTTGGTCTTGTCCCACCACTTGAACCCGGTGTCAATGTTCTTCT
>CAZYHE010000381.1:0-4960 GCA_964647225.1 uncultured Anaerolineales bacterium | reverse complement strand
AGAACAGGTCGCTCTCCAGGAAGATCTGGCCGTCGGTAATCGAAATAACGTTGGTCGGAATGTAGGCCGAGATGTCGCCGGCCTGGGTCTCGATGATCGGCAGCGCGGTGAGCGAGCCGCCGCCAAATTCCGGGGCCATACGCGCGGCGCGCTCCAACAGACGGCTGTGCAGATAGAAAACGTCGCCGGGATACGCCTCGCGGCCCGGAGGGCGGCGTAATAACAGGGAAACCTGGCGATAGGCCTGGGCGTGCTTGGACAGATCATCGTAAATGATGAGCGCGTCCTTGCCCTGCTCCATGAACTCCTCGCCGATGGCGCAGCCCGCATAAGGCGCGATGTATTGCAGCGCGGCCGGCTCCGACGCAGTGGCCGCGACCACGACCGTGTGGGCCATCGCGCCGTGCTTTTCGAGCGTCGCGATCACCTGGGCCACCTGCGCCTGCCGCTGCCCGATGGCAACGTAAATGCAGATCAGGTTTTGCCCCTTTTGGTTGATGATCGTGTCAATAGCAAGCGCCGTCTTGCCAGTCTGGCGGTCGCCGATGATCAACTCACGCTGGCCGCGGCCGATGGGGATCATGGCGTCAATGGCCTTGATGCCGGTTTGGACGGGGGTATCCACGCTCTTGCGACTGACGACGTTGGGTGCGATGCGCTCGATGGGGCGGAAGGTGTCCGACTTGATCGGCCCCTTGCCATCTACGGGCTGGCCCACGGCGTTGATCACGCGGCCGATCATCCCCTCGCCGACCGGCACGGAGACGATGCGCCCGGTGCCGCGCACGGTCTGCCCCTCGGCGATGCCGGTGGACTCGCCCATGATGATGACGCCCACATTCTCGGCTTCCAAGTTGAAGACGATGCCCAGGGTACCATTATCGAACTCGACCAACTCAGCGGCGCGGGCATTCGGTAGGCCGCTCAGGCGTGCGATGCCATCGCCCACCTGCAGCACCGTGCCGACGTCCACGGTCTTCGTGGGCGCCTGAAAGCTCAGGATCTGCTGTTTGAGTTGTGCGACTAAATCTTCCGTTCGAACGGCCATGTAAAACTCCCCGTATTACGTATTGCGTATTGCGTAAAAAATCGCGCGAACCGCAGACCGCGAACTACGCAATACGAACTACGAGATACATCAGGTAACGAAAACCCTCAGTTGCCTGTCACACCCAACGCCTGCTTCATCGCGGCCAGCTTGCTCGCCACGCTGCCATCAATCAGCTTGTCGCCCACGCGAATCACCAGGCCGCCCAGGATCGCGGGATCCACCCGATACTCGAAGTCTAAGCCGGCGCCGTATTGGCTGGCGAGCCTCGCGGCCAATGCCGCCCGCTCGTCCTCCGTCAGCGGCAACGCGCTGACCACCTCGACCGGCGTCTTGGCTTCTCCCGCGCGCGCCATGCGGACCTGCAATGCCGCGATGATCTCTGGCAATGCGTCGAGATCCCCGCGCTGCGCCAGACTGTACAGCAGATTGCGCGCCAGCAAGTCCACGTCGCTCGGCAAGACGCTATCTATCACCGCCTTGCGCGCGTCGAAGTCCATCTGGCCGGCCTGGGCGCGGCCAGTCAATCGCGCGTCTTTGGCGAGCGCAGCGGCCGCATCCGTCAGCACATGCAGCCACCGCTCGAACGCGGCTGCAAAAAAGGCCTCTGCATAGCTGCGAGCGAGGTCGCGGTCTTGCGTGTTCATGGTCGCGCTTCGCCCAAGTTCGCGATGAAGTTGCCGATCAGCTTGCGCTGTGTGGCCTCGTCAACCGCCTGGCCCAGCACCCGCTCCGTGGCGGCCATCGAAAGGCTGGCGATCTGGCTCTGAACCTCGGCGAGGATGTGCGCCTTTTCTTGCACCGCCTCTTCCCGGGCGCGCTGGCGAATCGTATCAGCCTCGCGCTGCGCCTCCGCCTTGATGTCGGCGCCCACCTTCTCGCTGGTCTGGGCGGCCTGCGCGATGATCTCCTGCGCCTTGCGCTGCGCCTCGGTGACCTTCCGGTCGTACTCCAACTGGGCCTTGGCTGCGGCCGCCCGCGCCGCGTCTACGTCGGCCATGCTGGCCGCGATACGCTGCCTGCGTTGGGCGAGCATGTTGAGCACCGGTTTGTAGAGCAGCAGGTATAGCAGCACGGCCAACAGGGTGAAGTTGACAAGCTGCGAAACCAATAAACTCAGGTTGATGCCGAGACTTTCCAAAGCCAACCTCCTCGATGATTGCAAATTGCAGAGTGCAGAGTTCAGATTGAATGTGCTGTGCGAATCGGCCCAGACTCGACAATCTGAAATCTAAAATCTGAAACCCAAAATCATCAGACGAACTTCAGCAGCAGCGCGACGACGAGCGCATAAATCGCCACCGACTCGGCGAAGACGATGCCCAAGATCATGTTGGTGCGGATGTTCCCAGCAGCTTCCGGGTTGCGCCCCATCGCTTCCATGGCCTTGCCACCGATGATGCCGATGCCCACGCCAGGCCCAATCGCGCCCAAACCAATTGCCAACGCCGAGGCGATCGCCTTCAATCCTTCAACTTCCATGTGAACCCCCCTTGTGGATTGCGGAATTTAGAATGCGGAATGCGGAATGCAGGCCGGCATCAGAAACACCATTCTGCCTTCTGCGATCTGCGTTCATCATTTCTAGTGATGCTCTTCTTCGCCATGATGGCCCTGGATCGCCAACGTGAAGAAGACCAGCGCCAACATAAAGAAGACAAACCCCTGAATGAACCCGACGAACCCCTCCAGCGCGTAGAACGGCAACGAAACGATGTAGGGGATCAGGAACGCCAGCACCAACAGGAGCACCTCACCCGCAAAGATGTTGCCGAAAAGACGAAAGCTGAAGGAGATGATGCGGGCAAACTCGGAAACGAGTTCAAGCAGGCCGACGAAGACCTGAATCAGCCCCATCCCAGCGCCCTGCTTGAACCCGCTGAGGTCGAAGAACTTCTTGAAGTACCCCAGCTTTTGCGCCTGCACGCCAAAAACCTGCGCCATGACGACCGCAACCAACGCCAGGGCCAGCGTGAAATTCAGATCGGTGGCCGGCGGTCGCAGGAAGGGGATCAAGATGACGCCCTTGCCATCATGCGCTTCTTCCGCGGTCATCACGATGCCGTGCGCGACATACGTGTGGCCATGCGCATCCTGCGGATGCTCGAAAAGACCGATGCTGCCGACGCCGGGGAGTAAGCCGATCCAGTTGGAGAGGACGATGAGCAGGAAGATCGTCATGATGATGGGAAAGAACTTGGCCGCCCACTTGCCAGCCACGCTCTCGGAGAAGCCGTGAAGGCCTTCGATCACCCATTCCATGAAGTTGCCGAGCTTGCCGCCGGGAACCAGGTCGCTGTTTTGGGCAGTCGCCAGGTTCTTGGGGTAGCTGCGGGTGCTGATGAACGCCACTACGATCAAGATGGCCATGACGATCCACGTCGTGAACAACGCGTTAGTGATCGTGAAGCTGCCCAAATGGATGAGCGGCTCGGCGGCCAGGGCGACGTGCGGCGGAGGCACCTTGAGGCCCAGCAGCCCAGAAACGACGAAGAGGGCGATCACTGCCAGAAGGATCACCAGATTACGGACGGTCAGCAGTTTCTTCAACACTACGCTCGATCCTCCTCTCCGAAAGAGACCTCTTCACGGCTGACAGCATTCGCCGTCAGCTCAGATAGCGCCTTCATGCGCCGCACCGAGATACGCACCACAACGATCGTGCCGGCCACGATCCCCACGCTACCGCCGACAAAAAGCAGCAGCGGCGCACGTCCGAACAGCGCATCCAGCAGCAGGCCCAACAGCAGCGGCGCCCCGAGGGCGATCCCCACCGCAACGGCCAACTCCAACAGGGGGCGCTCCACCACGCGCGCTTTGCTCATTGCGCGCCCGCGCTCATGCTGAACGCGGGCGGGATTATAACAGGTAGTTGCGAAAGGCGCAAATCCTCACCCCTGAATTATTACAATGATCGCTATAATAAATCCGAGCCAAACGCCGGATTTTACGCGGGGGCCGGCCCGTCATGGTAATGCACGCGCCGGCCGTGTCCGCGCGTGCCGCGCTGCCGCGGGGGGTTCTCCGGCTCTTCGGCCGCGGCCCGCAGCGTTGAGACCGGCACCTCGGCGCGGTTCGCCTGCCCCAGGAAGCGGATCAGGATATGCACGCGCTCGGCCGGGCCAATCGGGCCTTGAAAGATGCCGCGCAGGCCCGCCAGCGGCCCTTCGTCAATGATCACCGTGTCGCCCGGCTTGAAGTTGTGGGTCGGCAGCCCGCCGAGCGCCTCGATCGTCTGGAGTTGCGACCGGATCAGCGCGATCGCGTCATCGGGCACGACCGCCGGCCGGCCTGTGAAGGTGACGACGCGCCGCAGGCCGGGGATCCACTCAAGGCTCCCGACACTTACGATTTCCAGATCGCAGTTGACGAAGAGATAGGATGGGAAGAGCGGCTGGAGGCGCTCGGTGGGCTGCGATGCGAGCAGCGGCAGGAAGATCTCAAAGCCGCGCGTCATCAGCGCCCGCGCGACACGAGCCTCCGACTGGGGTTTGGTGTTCAACACGTACCATAAGAGCATTTGACCGATCACCTCCGCATGAGGCCCCGTCCGGGCCACCCCCCCCACGCGAGATCCGCCCATGACGACGAACCGTGGCTGACCCAACAACGCGCCACTGCGGCGCTTGGTGACAGCCGGGTTTCCTTGTCGCCGCAGTGTACCACGTTCCCGATGCAGTGGCAATATCGAATTGGCGTCGGGGGTGGTTCAGGTGAACGGGTTGTAAAACCGGCTGTGATTCACAAACAGCGACACGCCCACCGTCGCGTGGCTGGGCGCATCTGTCATCGGAACCTCCCATTGATGGAGATATGACAACGAATCGTCGGGATGGATCGAATCGGTTCGCCGCGGGGAGGATTCGGTTCATCCCCTTGATTCGTTGTCATATTCCCGCCCCCGCCCGCACC
>CAZYHE010000380.1:1770-4994 GCA_964647225.1 uncultured Anaerolineales bacterium | reverse complement strand
CGGTAAATGATCTGCTGAAAGATGGCGGCGCGTTGGGCATGGTAATTTCGCGCAAGTTCTCGCACATCGAATCTGGGAAGGCGCTCCGCAGGCTGTTGTCGAAAGGCGGCCGCGTGACGCGCATCGTGGATTTCGGGAACGCGCAGCTTTTCGACGGTCGCACAACCTACACCTGCCTGTTGTTTTTGAGTAAAACACACCCGTCGGCCGATGCCACGCCCCTGCCCTATGAACTGGTCACGACGCCGCGCGAATGGGTGCGCGGCCAGACAGATCCCCACGCCAGTCTGGCGTTGCCTCGTCATCTGTGTTCTGGCGAGAAGGCGTGGCTGCTGCCCGGCTCGTCGAACGAGTTGGCGCTGATCGAGGCGATGTACCGTGACAGCGTGCCGCTTGGCTCGGTCGTGGATGTGTTCAATGGGATTCAGACCAGCCGGAATGATGTCTATGTGATCCCCCGGTGGCGAGACGTTGACGATACGCACATGGCCTTTGAGAAAACCGGACGCGAGTGGCTGATCGAGAAGCGCATCCTGAAGCCCTTCTTCGAGGGCGGCGTAGAAAACCTAAAGTCATTTCATCCGCTGCGGGCTGGCGCTCGCGTGATCTTCCCCTATGATCTTTCCGGCGAGGCTGGTGAGCTACGGGCGTCGTTGATCTCACCATCGGAATTGCAGCGGAGATTCCCGCTGGCTTCGACCTGGCTCGCACAGAATCAGGCCGTTCTGAAACATCCACCAAGAAACATTCGTCCTGCGCTGTTCCCTGCCGGCGAATGGTATCGCTACGGCCGCGATCAGGCGCTCACCGCCTTCGAGGACCGCCCCAAGATCGTTGTCGGCGTCAATAGCCTGGGCGATAAGTACGTTTATGACGACAGTAACGCGCTGTTGGCCTCCGGCGGCACGGCCGGCGAATGCGCCATCGCCGCGTTTCGGGGCGGGACTAGACGCTCCCCCTACAGCCTCTACTTCATCCTCGCATTGCTGAACCACAAGGCAGTCGAGTACTTCTGCCGCAAGCGTGGCAGCCCGTTCCGCGGCGGCTGGTATGCGCGCGGCACGGCCGTGCTCAAGGAGATCCCTGTGCCCGGCATCGAGTTGTCGCTCACGAATGCGCGCAACCAATTGTACGCCAGCGTCGTCGAGACATGCCAGACCTTGTGCCGCCTGGGCGCTGGGCTGGACAAGGCCGATTCGACCACGGAGCGGACACGCCTGGAACGCCAGATGAACGCGCTCAAACGCGAGATGGACGCCGCGATCTCGACCCTCTATGGCATCACGGACGTCGTTGATCGCATCGAGTTGCCCGCATGAACTTCAAGGCGCTGGAGACCGCGCAAAAGCTCCGCGGCGGTTACTATACGCCGGAACCCATCGCCGCATTCCTCAGCCGCTGGGCGCTGGCTGGCGGCGCTCGGAGCGTGCTGGAGCCGAGTTGTGGGGATGGCATCTTCTTCGGCGCGCTCAGCGCCCATATCGCGCAGGCGAGCTTATGGCCTGGGATCAAGGTGGAGGCCGTCGAAATCATCCCTGAAGAAGCGGCGAAGGCTGAGCGCCGCGCCGATGCGCTGCGTGCCGCCGGTGCAGAAGTCCAGATCGCCAACGAGGATTTCTTCCGGTGGCTGGAACGGGCGGGCCAGAATCGGCAGTGGGATGCGGTGATCGGCAATCCCCCCTACATCCGCTACCAATACTTCGACGAAGACCAGCGCAACTGGGCCGAGTTGATCTTCCGGCGGGCGGGCATCCCGTTCTCGAAGCGCACAAATGCGTGGGTTCCCTTCGTGATCGCCAGCGTCGAACATCTCAGCCCTGGTGGGCGGTTGGCGATGGTGATTCCCGCAGAACTACTGCACGTTTCTCACGCTGATGGGCTGCGACGACTACTCGAACGCGAGATGGAGCAGATCACCGTCATCAATTTGCGGGAAATCGTCTTCACGGGGACTTTACAGGGTACTATCCTGCTGCTGGCCGTCAAACGCCATCATGCGCCCGCGGTTCAGTTTGTCCGCGAGCCTCAGTTGAGTCTATTTCCAGCAGAGTTATGCGAAGACAACACCATGCTCCAGATCATCGAGATAGACCGCGCAGATGATCTGCAACACATAGATATCGCCTTGAACCATCGCACGTCTGTTACGACTTCGACACAGGGGCTAGATGGCAACTGGATGTTGGCCGTATTAGCGCCAGACGAGCGTCATCTCGTTGCGCGCTTGAGCCGGCATCCAGCGGTTAAGCGATTCGTTCAGGTCGCTGATGTAGACATTGGCATCGTGACGGGGGCGAACGATTTCTTCGTGGTTGACAAGCAGATGATCGCCCGATACGAGCTGCAAACCATTGCATTCCCGATGTTGGCGAAAAGCGACCTGATCAGCGGCATCACGTACACCGCGCAAGATCACGTGGCCAATGCGGAAGCGGGAAAGGCGGTCTACCTGCTTCGTTTTCCCAAAAAACCGGTGACCGAATTACCGGCGAAGATGGCCGAATATATCCGATGGGGAGAAGATCAGGGCTTGCACACGCGCTTCAAGTGCCGCATCCGCGAACCCTGGTATGTTGTACCCTATGTCTGGGTCTCCGAAGTCGCCATGCTCAAGCGCAGCCACAAACACCCGCGCCTGGTGTTGAACGAGTGTGGCGCCTACTCGACCGATACCGCCTATCGCATCCGCATGCGCCCTGAGTACGTCACGTGGGCGAGTAATCTGACCTTCTCCTTCATGAATTCGCTAACGTTTCTTTCCGCTGAGCTTGAAGGGCGGCACTACGGTGGTGGCGTGTTGGAGATGGTCCCCAGCGAGATCGAGCGGCTGCTGATTCCGCTAGACAGTGTGGATGAACGACAGATCGCGGCATTGGATGCGGTGGTGCGTCGCCGGGTAGATACGGATGAGCTACTGAATTACACCGATCCGCTCATCCTCCAGCGTGGCCTGGGGCTGTCTCCTGCCGAAACCGCTGTCATCCAAGGGGCGTATCGGAAGCTGCGCGCCAGACGGCTACGAGTGAATTGAGTAGAGATTAGCCTACAATCAAGTGCAGACGCCAAGGAGAAAGACGCGGTCGAAAACTGTGGGAAGCACGCGGCCGGGGCAAGCGCGTGTTCCTGCCGATTTCAAGTGGTGGGGCAGGAGGGGGTCGAACCCTCATAGTCTCTCGACCGGCAGATTTTAAGTCTGCTGCGTATGCCGATTTCGCCACTGCCCC
>CAZYHE010000380.1:0-1670 GCA_964647225.1 uncultured Anaerolineales bacterium | reverse complement strand
GGCCGGCTGTTCGTGGTCGAGGGGATTGATGGATCGGGCAAGAGCACGCAACTCGATCTGTTGCACAAGTGGCTCGTCAGCGAAGGCTACCTGGTGGTCTTCACCGAGTGGAATTCCTCCCCGCTGGTGCGGCGCACGACGCAGCGCGGGAAGCGGGATCGCCTGCTGACCCCCCTCACCTTCAGCTTGATCCACGCCGCCGATCTGGCCGACCGCATGGAGCGCCAGGTGATCCCCGCGCTCAAGGCCGGCGCCATCGTCCTGGCCGACCGCTACATCTACACCGCGTTTGCGCGCGATGGTGCGCGCGGGCTGGCCGCCCAGTGGGTGCGCCGGGTCTACGGCTTCGCGGTGCGGCCCACCGTGGCGTTCTACTTCCAGGTTCCGCTCGACGAGGCGCTGCAACGCATCCTGGTCGGCCGGCCGGAGCTGAAATGGTACGAGGCGGGCATGGATCTGAGCCTCAGCCCCGACCCGTATGAATGCTTCCGCCTGTTCCAGCAGCGCATCCTCAAGCAGTACGAAGGCATGGTGGATGAATTCGGGCTGACGGTGATTGATGCAACCCGGCCGCTCGTCCAGCAGCAGCAACAGGTGCGCGCGCTCCTGACGCCCCATCTGCACCATCTGCAAAAGAGCACGCCGTCCCCGTGGCGTCAGGTGTTGACGCGCGAGGGGCTTTATGGCCGGTATCTCCACACCACGCCTGAGCCAAAAGAGGAGCAATGAGGAGGCCGCGATGACGAAGATCCGCTACTACGGCACAGGCACGATCCCCGGCTTCGAGACCGGCGAGCTGCCCGGCCGGTTGATCGTCCTGGAAGGCACCGACGGCGTGGGCCGCTCGACGCAAGTGGCGCTGCTCCACGAATGGCTGGAGGCGAACGGCTATGCCGTCACGCAGACCAGCCTGGCGCGCTCTTCGCTGGTGGGGCCTGGCCTGACCCGCGCCAAACAGGGCCACACGCTGGGCGACAGCACCCTCAACCTCTTCTACGCCACCGACTTCGCCGACCGCCTGGAGAAGGAGATCATCCCAGCCCTGCGCGCCGGCTTCGTCTGCCTGACCGACCGCTACATCTATTCGATCATCGCGCGCGCCCGCGTCCGCGGGGTAGACCCCGACTGGCTGAAGAACCTGTTCGGCTTCGCACTCGTGCCCGATCTGGTCTTCTACCTGGAAGCCGGGCTGGATCACCTGATCCCGCGCGTCCTATCGGGGGAGGGGTTCGACTACTGGGAATCGGGGATGGATGTGCTGCGCGGGGATGACATCTATGCCAACTGGCGCATCTACCAGACGCAACTGCTCGAACAATTTCATGTGATCGGGCAGGAGTACAAGTTCATCCATGTAGACGCCAATCGGTCGGTGCATGAAATCTTTACCGATCTGCGCCGGCGGTTGAAGCCGATCCTCAAGGGGATGCGGCCGGCGGTGTAGGCGCACCCGCAACCGCTGCGTGACACCTGGCGCACTGCCCCGGCAATTGAAGCTGCGCCAGGTCCACCACGAAGCCGTAGCGCTCCGCGATCTGGCGCACGCCCGCCTGGATCGTGTCCACGGCCGCGCCGATCACTTCGCCGCAGGTCGCGCAGACCAGGTGGATGTGCGGGCCGTGATCGGTCAGCAGGTCGTAGCGCCGCTGGCCGTCGCTCCCCTCGATGGC
>CAZYHE010000379.1:0-5001 GCA_964647225.1 uncultured Anaerolineales bacterium | reverse complement strand
CTAACTCAACTCGATCTGCGTCACCCACTTGACCCAGTTGTTGCCCAATTTCAGCGGGAACACGGCGCGCAGCGGGAAGCCGTGCGAGGGTGGCAACGGTTCACCCTGCCACTGGTAGGCCAGGAAATTGTCCCGCGCCAATGCCTCGTCGAGTGAGAAGAGCGTGGTGTAGCCTTCCACGCTGGTCAGTCGGACGCGTGACGCCTGCGCTTGTGGCCGGGCCAGCGCCAGGAGATCGGCAAAGGCGACCCCGGCCAGGTCGGCCTCATCGGTGAAGAAGCCGGGGCAGGTGAGGCTCACATACGCCTGAACCACGGGCAGGCAGCGCACATCATCATAGCTCAGGCTCAGCGGTTGCTCCACCAGGCCGATCACCTTCAGCCGGTAGGTGGTCGGGTCAACTTCTTGAGCTCGCCCGGTGACGTGCAGGCCGGTCGAAGGTTCCATTTCGGTATAGCCGGGGTAGGGAATCGTGGTGGGGCGCACGACAGGACTGACGGCGCATGTGCGCCCCAAGCCCACCGGAGCAGGCGGCGACGCGGGCGTTGGGCTGGGAGTGGCCGGCGGCGACGTGGGCGTCGGGCTGGGGGTGGCCGGCGGCGACGCGGGCGTCGGGTCAGAGGGGGCTGGCGGATTGGGCGGCAAGGTCGAACAGGCTGCCAGCAGGGTGAGCGCCTGGAAGGCTCCGGCCAGGACGACCCGGCGACTCAAGGTCGCGGGCTTGGCCCCGCTGGTTGAGCCGTGACGGAGCTGGGAACGCAGCAGATGCGGCATGGTAGACTCCACGAGACAGAATGGGTCGCTGGCGAGCGTATCGGTCAATCTGTCCCTGATTGTACCCCATAGTAGCCGAATCTGAAATTGAGGCGAAGCTTCATTGGATCAGCGGCAAGTTGACCGTAAACACACTTCCCCGCCCGACCTCGCTCTCCACTTCGATCGTCCCGCCCTGTGCGGTCGTCAGTTCTTTGGCGATAGCCAGGCCCAGGCCGGCTCCAGGGCCGCTGCGGGCGACCTCGCCGCGATAGAAGCGCTCGAAGATGTGCGGCAGCACGTCGGGGGCGATCCCCGGCCCGGTGTCGCGCACGCTGATCTGCACCCGATCCCCGACCGCCGCACATGAGAGCGTGATGGCGGTTCCGGGCGTCGTGTGCATGTGCGCGTTGTCCACCAGGATGAGCAGCACTTGTTTGAGCGCATCACGATCGCCGGCGGCCGACACATCGGGCAGCGGCTCGCCGCAAAGGGCGGCGCCAGGCGCCAGGCCCTTTGCCTGGCGGCAGACGTCTTCCAGCAGCGGCTTGAGCGGAATCGCATCGCGGTGCAAAGTTTGGCCGGCATCGGCGCGTGCCAACGCCAGCAGTTGGTTGACGAGGCGGATCAGCCGATCTACCTCCGCGGTCGTATCGGCCAGCACCTCGGCGCGCTCCGCGGGCGCGATGGGCGGGGTGCGCTGCAATAGCTCGACGTTGCCGCGCACGGTCGTCAGCGGGGTGCGCAGCTCGTGCGAGGCATCGGCCACGAAACGGCGCTGCGAAGCGAGCGCCTCTTCAAGCTGCCGATAGGCGGACGCCAACTCGGCCAGCATTTCGTTGAATGTGGTCGCCAGTTGGCCCACCTCGTCCGCCGGCCCGATGTGCTGCACGCGGCGGCCGAAGTCGCGTTCCGCGCCGATGGTCTGCGCCGTGCGTGTGATCTCCTGGATGGGGCGCAGCGCAGCGCCGGCCAACACCCACCCGACCGCAAACGCCACCACCACGGCCAGACCGCTACCCGCCAGCAGCATCAACCGCAGCGAATTCAGCGCGCCCTGGGCCTGGCTTACTGGATAGGCTACCTGCACGATCTGGGTGGCGCCGGCCCAGGATGTGTTGAGCTTGCTGTAGATGAGGAGCGGCTGATCTTCCACTTGCGCCATCTCGAACCACGCGCCGCCGCCCTGAACGGTCGCCAAGCCCTGCGGGCTGAGCGGCAAGCTGGTGTCGCTGAGGTCGAAGGTGCGACCGGTCACGGTTCCGGTGATGCTGCGGGTCTGGGTCCACCGGCCGGGGAGCGCGCCGCTTGGGAAGGTCAACTCGGGCGGCCCATCTGTGGGTGTGCTCCCTGGATCGGGCGGCCGGGGCGGGCGGCGTTCAGCCTCCTTCGAGAAGCTGGCTTGCCGTACCAAATCTGTCTCGATGCTGTCATACGTCGCGCGCGTCTGCGTGACGAACAGGATCGTGCTGAAGGCGATCACTGTCAGCCCCAAGATGGCGGTGTAAAGCAGGGTCAGACGCAAACGAATGGACATACCGCGCCTCATGCGTCCTCGCGCAACACGTAGCCCACCCCACGCACGGTTTGGATCAACCGGGGTTCGCCGCCCGCTTCGGTCTTTTTCCGTAAGTAGCCGATGTACACCTCCAGGACATTGTCTTCCCCACCGAAATCGTAGCCCCAAACCTCCTGCAGGATTTGCTCGCGGGTCAAGACCTGGCGGGGATGGCGCATGAGAAGGTGCAGCAGATCATATTCTTTGGAGGTCAAATCGAAAGCGCGCTCCCGCCGCCGCGTCTCGCGCGTCGCGGGATCGAGGGAAAGATCGGCATAGGCCAACGGTTGGTTCTTGGCCGCCACGCCGGGCCGGCGCAACAGTGCATGGATACGCGCCAGCAGCTCGGCCGGGGCGAATGGCTTGACCAGGTAATCGTCGGCGCCGCTCTCCAGCCCTTCCACGCGGCTCTCCACCGCATCGCGCGCGGTGAGCATCAGCACCAGGGTGCGATCGCCGGCCGCGCGCAGCCGCGCAAGCACACCGAGGCCATCCAGCCCGGGCATCATCCAATCGAGCACCACCACGTCCGGCCGATGCGCCTGCACCTCAGCCAACGCCTCGTTGCCGTTGGTCGCGCTCAACACGCGAAACCCCTCGTACAGCAGGGTCCGCTGAAGCATCTTCAGGAGCTTTGTATCATCGTCTACGATCAGAACTGTTGCCATCGCCCTCACCTGCGCTCGACGGAGGAATCCGTCTGTTTCTGACCCCATTATACTACGTTCCGGCTTAGATGACACTGAGCGAAGGCTGTGTAGGTGCTGAGAAAGTGAGGATCTGAGACTTGCACACCGGATGCAAGGGTGACGCAAGTGAGTTTTGCGGTACTGCATAAAATCCCTTGTCGGCAACGTACTTTTGCAGCGTTCGTTGAGCGGTCGCCGTGCGCGTTGAGCGCGGGCGCGGGGAGGTAGGATTCGTGATCACGGTTTCGGTAGCCGACTATCGGGCACGAGAGCATCAGATGATACATCTGCGGTACCTTCTGTGCGTTAAGGGGCTTGACAGTCGAAGTTTTTGTAGTATACTCGATTTGTCAGCGAGAGTGGCGAATAGGCCGTTGTTTTCCGTCTACATAGGGGAACAGCACTCTCCCAGGCCAGCTCCTCGGATGCCAGATATCCCTGATTCATCAAGTAAGGCGGTGAGCTGTCGCCGCCTTCACCACATGTCACACGAGGAGGAGTAACATGAAACCCCAGAAGCATCTACTGGTGACGTTCAGCGTCCTGCTGATCTTAGCGCTGCTGGCCGCCTGCGTGTCTCCGCCCGTCGCGCCTACGGCCAAACTGGATGACGCCACCGTGGCCAAGATCGAGACGCTGGTTGAAAAGATTATGACGAACGGCCAAGTGCCAGGCGCAGCGGTGGGCATAGTCAAGAATGGTGAGTTGGTCTACGCCAGCGGGTTTGGCGTCGGTAAACTGGGCAGTGACGAGCCGGTGACACCGGACTCAGTTTTCCATATGGGGTCGGTTGCCAAAACGTCAGTGGCCATGGCGATCATGCAGTTGGTCGAGGGTGGCAAGATCGACCTGGATGCGCCAGTAACGAAGTATTTGCCCTACTTCACTTTAGCGGATCCCGACGCGGGAGCAATCACCATCCGCCAATTGCTCTCACACACATCAGGTATGCCTGACGAGGTCGATTGGTTGGCAGAGTATCAGAACAAGAATAAGCGGATTGATGAGGGTGTCCTGGACGACTATGTCCGGAGCCTCAGCAAGGAATCCTTGCTCTTCCGGCCCGGTAAGGACTGGTCCTACAGCACTATCGGCTTCGATATCCTGGGCGATGTGGTCGCCAAAGTGTCCGGCCAAAGTTTCGAGGAGTATGTACAGGATCACGTCCTGACGCCGTTGGGTCTGGAAAACTCCTCGTACTTGCTTAGCGATGTGAACCCAACAGCGTTGGTAGCGCCACACATGTACGATGAGAAAGGCAATCCCAAGACGCTCGACTTCTTCCCGTACAGTCGGACCCATGCACCATCCTCATTCTATTCCAACGTGAATGACATGGCCCGCTTTGCCGTTGCCAACATGAACCACGGCGAATTGAATGGAACGCGGGTGCTGCCGGCTTCAGCATATGACAAGATGTGGGCGCCCCAGGCCGTCTCCACGTGGGCCGAGAATTTCGGCCCACAGGTTACTAACTACGGATTGGGCTGGTGGGTAGGTGAGGTCAAGGGTCATCCCATTATCGGTAACTACGGCACCGAATACGGATTCCAGTCACATCTAGGCATATTCCCGAACGATGGCATAGCTGTGATTGCACTGGTCAACCTCTTCGACCCTGCGGCAGGCTCATTCTATGCGTATGATATTGGCAACGGCATCGCAGAAGTGTTAATCGAAGTGCGGTGACGCACTGACTCTGATAATCCAACATCTCTGGCACACAACGACAGGTGGCACAGCCACGCATGGCTGTGCCCCCTGTCGTTATTCTGGGCGGCTGCCGCCTACGCCGCCGCCGCTTCCTTAGCCGCTTCCTTAGCCGCTTCCTTGGCGATCTGACGCGCAGCGCGGTCTTCCCGCGAGCGTTGTGACCGCGCGAGCGCGCCTTCCACCAGGCTGTAGGCCGTGGGAACCAACAGCACGGTCAGGATGGTCGAGGTGATCAGGCCGCCGATGACGACGATGGCCATCGGCTGGCGGAAGCTGCTGCCCGTGCCC
>CAZYHE010000378.1:0-5012 GCA_964647225.1 uncultured Anaerolineales bacterium | reverse complement strand
CTTACGTCAGATGGCCGAAGAGGTCCCAGGTCGCCGACCTGCGGTCATCTCGCAAAGCACATACGTCCGGCTCGACGAATATCGTGGTTTCCGTCATGTCGTCCGCAACGTATACGCATACAATTTCGAGACTGAAAAGATTCAGAAGCTGGTGACGAGTCTGCCGGCAACTCTCGGACAGGCGCGGGCCGAGTTGCTGGCCTTTGCCAGTTTCCTGGAACAGCAGGGGCAAGACTGAATTCTGCGCACTCGCCCGTTTGATCTACACTTTTCCCATGAAAACACCAAGCGAAGCAGCGCAAGCATACCTTCTCAGCACCCAGAACGCGGATGGCGGCTGGGGCTATGCGTCCGGCCACGGCTCGACCGTCGAGGCGACGGCGGCGGTCGCGTTGGCGTTCGTCAGCGCCGGCGACCCGGCCGGCGTGATCCCGCGCGCGACCGCCTGGCTGCGGGATGCGCAGCACCGCGATGGCGGCTGGGGGCTGGCGGCCGATGACACCGAGAGCGGCTGGCAGACCGCCTGGGCGGTGCTGGCGCTGACGCGCAGCGGCGCGGATGCAGCGACCATCCGCCGGGGCGTGCGGTGGCTGCTGGATGTGCAGGTCGTGCGCGTCGAGAAGCAGGAAGATGTGCGTTGGACCAAGGCCACCCTGGGGATTGATCCCGCGCTGCGCGGCTGGCCGTGGCTGCCGGGGCAGGCGGGCTGGGTCGAGCCGACCGCGCTGGCGCTGCTGGCGTTGGCGCCGTGGGTGGCCGCGCCAGAGATCAGGCCGCGGCTGGACGAGGGGATGCGCTACCTGCGGGATCGCCGCTGCCGGGGCGGGGGGTGGAACGTCGGCAATCCGGTCATGTTCAGCCAGGCGCTGCCGCCGCGGGCCATCGCCACGGCGTGGGTGCTGCTGGCGATGTCGCGTCTGGCGTCGGCGGCCATTCAGGATGGCGATGCGACGACGCTGCTGAAGGAAATGAACGCCGACGGGAGCGCCGCGGCATTGGCGTGGGGCCTGCTGGCGCTGCGTGCGCTCGGCCTGGCGGATCTGGCTACTTCCGACCGCCTGCTGACTCGCCAGGCCGCGGACGGCGGGTGGGACGCGAACCCCTATCACACCGCGGTTGCGCTGATGGCGCTGGCGGGAGGGTTGCCGTGAGCGGGCGAATCGGGAAATCGGCGAATCGGCGAATCGGCGAATCGGTGGGGGAAGGCTGTGATTGAGGTGCGAGGCAAGCGGATCAGCCGGCGGGCTTTTTTGCGTTTGATCTTGCTGGGCGGGATCGGCGCGGCCGCGGGGGTGGCCGAGTGGGGCGCGCGGCCCGCGGGCGTGATCCGTTATCTGGGCTGGCGGGTGCGCGGCGAGACGGTGCAGCGGACGGGCCAGGCCGCGGTCGTCGGGCTGGGACGTTGCCCGTCCTACAGCGATGACGTGCTGGGCTGCCTGATCGAAACGTGGGATCTGGCGGGTATGCCCGACGTGCAGGGCAAGCGGGTGCTGGTCAAGCCGAACCTGATTGATTTCATCGAAGGCTACCCGATCACCACCGCGACCCCGGTGGTGGCGGCTGTGGTGGATCTGCTGCGCCGGCGCGGGGCCGGCGAGATCGTCGTGGGCGATGGGCCGGGGTTCCGCCGCGACGCGCTGCCGGTGGTGGAGGCGTGCGGGCTGGCCGGGGCGCTCGCCGCGCGCAAGGTGCCCTTCGTGGATCTGAACTATGATGACCCGCGGCCGGTCGCCGCGAAGGATGGCTGGTTCTTCCGCGCGAAGGAGTTGTGGCTGCCGCGCCACGTGCGCGAGGCCGAGCTGATCGTCTCGGTCCCCAAGCTGAAGACGCACCACTGGGCGGGCGTCTCCCTGAGCCTCAAGAACCTGTTCGGCATCGTCCCCGGCGCACGCTACGGCTGGCCCAAGAACATGCTGCATTTCAACGGCATCACGCCCAGCATCCTGGGGTTGTACCAGACCGTGCGGCCGGTGGTGGCGGTGGTGGATGGGATCGTGGGCATGGAGGGGGATGGCCCGCTCTTTGGCACAGAGGTGCCGCATGGGCTGCTGGCGGTGGGCGCCGACCCGGTGGCGGTGGATGCGACGTGCGTCGAACTGATGGGCCTGGCGCGATCTCGCGTGCCACACCTCGAGGTCGCGGCCTGGGCCGGCGTCGGCCAGATGGCGCGGATCGAGCTGCGCGGGGCCGCGGCCGATCAGTTGCGGCGAAAGTATCAGCCGCCGCCAGTCTGAGGTTTGCCAGGTCGCTGTAGAAGTTCTGCCTGTTCTGACCCATCTCTGATCTCCCGCTCAGGCCGGTCTCCGACTGAGCCAGTTCGGGTTCCACGTTCGATGAACCAGTACCACACCAGGAAGGCACCCGGCATCCAGAAGAACCAGATTTGTTCAAAGCGTAAAAGGTTGAAGGCGATCCAGCCGATGGCATTTATCACGACGAACATCGCCACTGCGCTGATCCGGGTGGATTTGCTCGCTAGCCGGGGGATTTTCGTGAAAGCTGCCAGCACCGCGATCAGGAATACAGCCTGGTCATGGATCCACGCTGATGGGGCGGTTAGCACAGACAGGAGGGTCAGATATGGCAAACAAATCGACCAGTCCCAGGCCGTTTTGAGTTTGGCCCAGTAGATGGCGAGCCAACTCAGCCCCACGATCATGGGCAAGAACTGTAACCATTGCTTGTCTGGGCCAAACAGCAAGCGCAACCCCGTGCCGATGGCTGACATACTGTACCAGTGTGTTTCTTGATACCGCCAGACATCGTGCATGTATTGGCTGAGCACTGCCGGGTTCGTTAGTGTGGGAAGCCAGGTTGCAATCCCAAGCGCCAATGCAGCCCCACCGATCAGCCGCCAACGCCGTTGTGTTACGCTCCATAGCAGAAGAGCGATCCCGAATAGATAAAGGATTTGTGGTTTGGAGGCGAAGAGCACCGTGGTTACCCCGGCTAGGAGCCAGTTGTTGCGCTGCTCGCAAAGGAGAAAGATCGCGATGCCAAGCACCATGAGCGGCGTGGGTTGGCCTTCTGCGATAGCAAGCATAGTGGGCGCAAAACTACCGGCAATTGCGAGGGCCAACCAACTTCTCTGGCGATCACCTTGGCAGCTTTTCCAGAGCAAAAGGCTGGAAATCAGCAAGATGCTGAGGCTAAACACCAGCCAGGTCAGACGCGCCAGTGGATACGGAAGAAGGCCCAAAAGCATGAAAGGGGTCAATGCGGTCGGGGGGTATCGGAAGAGATAGGGTGTGGTTTCTCGGGGCCAACCGGCGGCTTTCTGAATCGCCAGGAGTTGCTCCAGGTCATAAGGATTCCTGCCCGTGAGATTAGCCCGGCCGGCCGACCAGTACGCGGTGAAGTCATCTGTCATGTTTTCGAATCGCGACACGATCCGCTCGGATTGTTGCAGAATGAAGAGGCAGCCGAAGCCGATTGCTACCACCGTCAGGAGTCTGATGAGGCGTCGTTCGCCTTTGCGTGGTTGAGACATGGACACTTTCCTATGGCCGATGTGCCCTGAAGGCTAGGTGGGATCGTCTTCATCAGATGTCTTAGCATCCATGCTGCGCAGAAGCCCAAGAAACAAGATTGTAGCGGCGGCGGGTATCATGCTGATCAGACTGGCAGTAAATGGAACTGTTGGGCCAATTTCGGTAGTAAGCCCTTCTATTGCAAAGGACGCGACAATTACGCTAAGGGATTTTCCTGGGATGGATAACGCAAACAGCATTAGTACCATCAGATATGCCCACGATACTGAGAACTTATTTCCCCATACAAGTCGGTGAGCAGCCATTGTCATAGGTATCGCTAACAGTACTAAATAATGGCTCCAAGTTATCGGACTTGCCAGTACGCTCACGCAAGTTGTAATCCCAAAGGCAAAGTCAAACGACCGCGCTTTAATGGCGGCTGTTAGGCCAATGACAAGCCAGAGTGTCACGCAGAGAATAGAGACAAGACCCGCAATGGCTGGGGCCTTAAGAATGGGAGGAGACTGTGGGCCGAGAAGGATTGTCGAACCCGTACCTTCAAATAGACGCCAACCAATGCTAAAGATCGAGAAGTTACCTATGTGAGATTTATAAAATGACCAAACAAGACCGCTGATTTCCGAATAATATTCTACTACTCTTGGCGATCCTATTATCAATATCGCTAATATATTAACGGCAATTAGGGAAATTGTCGCGGTAAAGATGGCTCGCCATCTGCGTCCGCATATGAGGAGGATCATCGTGGGCCAGGCAATGAGTTTTAACGCTATTGCAAGGCCGAGTAGCACACCGCCAAGTAAATCCTGCCTCCTGCGTAGTTTCTTCCATGCGCCAATTAGGAGCAACAATATGAGGAGCATTAATTGACCGTGGGCGAGCTCCTCCCAAAAATGAAGAATAGGTATTTCGGCAAAAATCGCTAATATGATGTATCTGGTCTTAATAGTGATAGGTAAAGTCACCATTAACTGCCAGATAATTACGCAAAACAAGATGGCTTCAAAGATGAACCAAGCGATTTGGGATTGCTCATAAGGCAACAATCCAAACGGCAGCGCAATAAAAATGACTGGTGGAGGATGGGGAGTAGGGTGAGGGAATAACGACACAGGTGTAGTGGAGAGGAATAGCGCACCTAGCTTTTCTACAGACTGATAAGGATCCATGTTGCTTAGTATGGCTTTTGCGAGCAAATATTCTTGCGTGTAGTCTTTTTGGTACATCTGTGGAGGGAGACTGAACCATAGGGCTTTTGCCCAAGCGATTACCCCGCTAATGATCAGTATCGGTACTAAAAGGAGTTCCAAGAATCGCGCTTGTGGTCGTGAAGAGAAGAAGTCTGCCAACGACGAAGAAGACTCAGTCGGAAGGTTCATTTCGTGTCCTCGAAGAAAAACACCATCTTGCTGTATCAAGATATGATTGATGACTAAATGATTGGACTTTGGACAACGCCATCTTTGACAGAGGTCTCCGGGCGCATGAACACAGCTAAAAAGCCGAGCAGAAAGACGC
>CAZYHE010000377.1:0-5023 GCA_964647225.1 uncultured Anaerolineales bacterium | reverse complement strand
GCCGGCGTCTATGATGGATCGAAGGTGCGGCTGTACCGGAACGGCGTCGAGGTGGCGAGCACGGATGCGCCCGGCGCGCTGCATCAATGCACCGGCGTCACCGCGATCGGCAGCCGCTCGTCCAAAGACCAGCACTTCTTCGGCGGGCGGATTGACGATGTCTACGTTTTCGGCCGCGGGCTGACCGCGGGCGACATCGCCGGCATCTATGCCGAAGCGCCCGTGCTGGAGCTGCGTCTGGATCAGGCACAGGGCGCCACACAGTTCAGCGACAACACCAACAACGCCAACCACGGCGCATGCGTCGCGGGATCCTGCCCCTTGATCGGCGAGGGGGTGCAGGGCAAGTTAGGGCTGGCGGCCCAATTCGACGGCGTCAACGACGAGATCGTCGTGCCCAACAGCGCCACGCTGCATCCCAACACCTTCACCGTCGGCGCCTGGGTGCTGCCGACCGCGGTGCGCGCGGCCCCGCAAGAACTGATCGCCCGCAGCCAGGTCGGCTCCGGCGGTCTGCTCGGCCCGCAGCCGACCCTCAGCGCCAACTACCGGCTCTATCTCGCGCCGGATAGCCTGACCCCCATGGCTGAGTTCAGCGCCGGCTGTTCCACCACCACCGCCCAGGCGACCAGCGCCGTGTCGCTCGTCAAAGATCACTGGAACCACGTGATGGCGACCTACGACGGCCACCGGTTGATCCTCTATGTGAACGGTTCTGAGCAGGGGCGCTGGTCGGCGAGCGACGCCGGCTGGGGCGATGACTTCGTGCCGGCCTGCCAGACCCCCGACGTGCCCGTTCACATCGGCGGCTTCAGCGTGGACTACGGCGGCGGTGTCTTCGATCGCAGCAACGCCTTCGCCGGCCGCCTGGATGAAGTGACCCTTTACAGCCAGACGTTGGCGCCGGCCGAGGTCAGCGCGCTCTACCGCTATCAGTTTGGCTGGGTCGAGGAGCGGCGCAGCAGCGACATCACTGTGGACGCCAACGACCCCACCGCCGAGTTGCGCACCCCGACCTATCTGCCGGCCAGCGGCATGTTGCTGTTGGCGACGGCCGCCGATGCCACCTCTGGTGTGGCGGGGCTGGAATTGGGCAATTGCAAGAGCGCCGGGTCTTGCGCCCCAGCGAACTGGGCGGATGTTGACCGCTGCGAGGGCACAGGCGCGGGCGCCTGGTGTCCCTACTTCACCCCGTCCGGCGAGGGCCGCTACCTGCTGCAAGCCCGCGCCACCGACAGGGTCGGCCACACCGGCACATCGGCCAGCGTCGTCGTCTACGTGGATGGCACGGCCCCAACGCTCACCGGCCCGGCCGCGGGCGTGCGGCTGGACGCCGTGCCCCATCCCACCCGGCCCAACGCCTGGATCGTGTCCCTGGCCGGCACAGTCAGCGACCCGGCGCTGAGCGACGGCTCGCCGGGCAGCGGGATCGCGGCCGGCAACGTGCAGGTGACGCTGCTCGACGCGTCCGGCGGCATCGCCGGCCTGGGCGCGCAGGTCGCCACATTGGCGGGGAGCGCCTGGTCGGTGGACTATGTGCTGACCGCGGCGGATCCGAGCGGACGCTACACGTTGCAGGTGGAGGCCGCTGATCAGATCGCCCGCCTGTCTGGTCTGGCCCCCGACGAGGTGGCCGCGCATACGGCCGTGTTGGAGCGCAGCATTGACGTTGACGCCGCCGCGCCCGCGCTGCACCTTGATCGCGCCAACTGGCCCGCGGCCGGCGCGACCATGAGCGGCACGACGACCCTGGCCGGCGACGCCACCGAGCGGCCGGTCCCGCTGGCCGTCTCCTGGACGACCCCCGATGGCCTGGGCGACCAGGTGAGCGTGACGATCCGCTGCAACAACGTGACCCTGCTTGACCTGGCCGCGGGCACGTTCGTCACCCCGACGCGCACTTACACCTGGGACGGCACGACGCATCACAACGCGGCCTGCCAGGTGAGCGTGACCGCCGGCGCCAGCGGCAAAGCCACCGTCTGCGGCCAAGAGGTCGCGAGCTGGCCCGCCGCGCTCCAAACCCAATCTACCAAGTCCCAATCTACCAGCCAACCAACCTACCAATCCACCTTCACCGCCGACTCCCCCGCCTGCCCCACCGACGCCGCTGTGGCGGGCATCAGCCAGGCGGAGGTCGCGTTCGTCGCCACTCTGCCCGGCTCGCCCTTCTTCAACGAGACGCAGGCCGGCCAGATCGCCTATCTGCCCCTGAACGACACACCGGCCGCCAACGGTCTCCTCACGTTCCAGGATCAAACAGGCCGCGGCCACGATGGCTCCTGCCCCGCCGGCCGCTGCCCTGCAACCGGCCAGCCCGGCCGCAGCGGCGCGTCCGCCCGCTTCGACGGCGTGGATGATGGCGTGGCGATCCCCGACTCGGCTGACTTCGACTTCGGGACCGGCCCGTTCGCCCTGGCGCTGTGGGTCAAGCTCGACGGCGCCAACGCGTACAAGGATCTGCTGCACTGGAGCAACGACGCCGGCGACGACCTGTCGCTCCGGCTGGACCTCAACAGCCACCTGCTGGTGGATCTGCGGCTGGACGGGACCAACACGCCGATCCTGGCCGACGCGGGGCTGATTGCCGCAAACGGCTGGCATCACGTGGCGCTGGTGCGCGCGGCCGGCGGCTTCGTCACGGCCTACATTGATGGGGCGGCGACCGCCTACGGCACGCTGGCCGGCGACCTGAACCTGATTGACCCCGGCACGGCGTTCTGGCTCGGCTCTAACCGGCGGGCCGGCGTGAGCAGCCTCTACAAACCGCTGCGCGGCTGGCTGAGCGATTTCCGCCTCTTCAACCGCGCGCTGTCGGCGGCCGAGGTGGCCGCGCTCACCCGCGGCAGCGGAGCGATCCTGGCGCTCAACTTCGAGGACAAGATGCTGCGCGACGGCGCGACCCTGGCCGATGGGTCGGGCGCGGGTCGCGCCGCCACGCTGCACACCGGCGACGCGCTCGATCACGCCGCGGCCGGCCAGGTGGGCAGCCAGGCGTTGGCGCTGGATGGGAGTAACGACTATGTCGCCATCGGGGCCGATAGCGGGCTGAACCTGAACGCGGGCCGCTTCACCCAGGCCGCGTGGATCTATCCCAGCCCCGCCGACGCGGGCATCTATCCCATCTTCAGCAGCGCGGCCTACGGCGCGGGGGCCAATGAGTACCCCTTCCTCCAGGTCGTCAACCGGACGCAGCTCCAGGCCGGCTTCGGCGATGGCGGCAGCCTGCTCAGCTTCACCACTGGCGATGTGTTGACCGAGAACGCCTGGAACCACGTGGCCGCGACCTTCGACGGCGCGACTTACACGATCTACGTCAACGGCGCGGCGCGCTACGAGGCGGCGGGGCTGGCAGGCAAGAAACCCGCGCCGGCGCAGCAGTTCGACATCGGCCGCGGCAGTTCCCGCACCTTCAAGGGCCAACTCGACGACATGCGCCTGTGGCCGCGGGCGCTGGCGGCTGTGGAGATCCGGGCGCTGGCGGCCGGCGGCTTCCGGCCGGCGACGTTGGCCGCCGGCGGAGCGGGCGCGGCCGTGACGGCCTGGAACGTCGGCGTGCCCGCAGGGCTAGAGGGCGCCTATCGGCTCGACCTGCGCGGGCAAGACGCGGCGGGACACACCGGCCCCGCCGACATGGGCGTTTGGGATGGCGGCGTGGACACCGCGGCCCCGCGCCTGGCGCTGACCCGCACGCTGTTGAGCAACGGCTCGATCCGCTACACCACGACCGGCCAGGACTTCAATCTGACCGAGGCCGGCTTCAACTCGCCGTGCGGCGCGGGCGTGGTGACGGGACGAGAAACCTTCGACGCCGCCTGGTACCGGCCGATCTTCGGGGAGCAGGCGCGGCTCTTCGGCTTGAGCGCCGACTGCACCCTGCCCGGCTTCGTCACCCAGAACGAGGTCGGCGCATATGACACGCCCGGCCTGGCGCAGGGCGTGGCCGTCACCGGCACGCTGGCGGTCGTGGCCGACGGCGCGGCCGGCGTGCAGCTCGTGGACGTCGCCGACCCGGCCCATCCGGCCCTCCTCGGCAGCGTGAGCGCCATCACCGCGGCGCGCGGGGTGGCGCTGGCCGGCTATCCGTTGACGACGTTCAACGCGGCCGCACGTAGCACCGCGACCGACGACCGGCAGCCGGCAACAACCGACCGCGGACAGACGATCAACCGCCTGACGGCCAATCCTGACCTGGTCGTGGATCAGCTCGCGCTATCGCCGGCCGCGCCGGCGCCTGGCGGGCCGTTCGACGTGATCGTGACCGTGCGCAACGCCGGCAGCGACGCCGCGGCGGCTTCGACGGTGGGCGTGTCCTACCACTTCAGCTTCTTGGCGCACGTGCCGACCGGTTGCAGCGATTCGGATATGCGGGCGACGGGTGCCGTGGAACCGTTGGCGGCGGGCGCTTCGACGGTGATCACCATTCCCAGGGAATTCAGCGTCAGCGATGTGGGCGAATTCACCTTCTATGCCCAGGCGAACTATGAATGCGTGGTAGACGAGGCTGACAAGACGAACAATGTCAGCGCCCCCCTGACCGTGACGGTGGGGGCGGATCTGGTGATGCTGAGCCTGACCACCGATCCCGTCCAACCTGCGCCGAATCAGCCGTTCACGATCGCGGTGACAATCGCCAACCAGGGCAGCGCGCCGACCGGCGGCGATGGCACTGTGTTGACTTATCTCGGCGAGTGCCCGTGGAACGGGCAGGGTGGCATGTGTTGGGATCGGATCGGCAGCAGCGAGGCGCCGGCTCCCGGCATTTCGACCACGTTGACCTTCCCGCACCCCGGCTGGGAGCTGCCGGGCGGGCACGAGCTGTATGTCACCGTGGATCCATTCAACATGATCATCGAGGCGAACGAGGATAACAACGCCGCCGGCCCGATCACCATCACCGTCAGCGGCGCGACGCCGACGCCGACCGTCACACCGACGCCGACGCTGACCCCCACGGCCACGCCGACGCCGACGCCGACGCGGACGCCCACCGCGACGAACACGCCGACCAGAACGCCAACCC
>CAZYHE010000376.1:0-5050 GCA_964647225.1 uncultured Anaerolineales bacterium | reverse complement strand
CAGGCGGATGTAGCCCAGGCCGACCTCCTGGAGCGTGGTCAGCTTGTTGCGGATGTTCGGGATATGCTGGAAGAACTCCAGCCCTTCATCCACGGTCATTTCCAGCACGTCGGCGATGCTCTTGTTTTTGTACTTGATCTCCAGCGCTTCTCGATTGTAGCGGTGGCCGTGGCACACCTCGCACGGCACGTACACATCGGGCAGGAATTGCATCTCGATGCGGATGATCCCATCCCCCTGGCACGCCTCGCACCGGCCGCCCTTGACATTGAAGCTAAAGCGGCCGGCTTTGTAGCCGCGCATCTTCGCTTCGGGCAGGCTGGCGAACAGATCCCGGATTTCGGCGAAGAGATTGGTGTAAGTCGCCGGGTTCGAGCGCGGGGTGCGGCCGATGGGCGATTGGTCAATGTCCACCACCTTGTCCAGGTTCTCGATCCCTTCGATGCTCCCATGTTTGCCCGGCTGATCCTTCGCCCGATACATGCGCTGATTGAGCGCCTTGTAGAGCACCTCGTTGACCAGCGATGATTTGCCGCTGCCGCTGACGCCCGTGACGCAGATGAGCTTGCCCAGCGGCAGGCGCACGTCAACGTGCTTCAGGTTGTTTTCGGTGGCATCACGCACGATCAGATATTCGCCGTTGCCGGGACGGCGCTCCTTTGGGATCTCGATCTGCTTTTCGCCCCGCAGATATTGCGCAGTCAAGCTATCGGAGCAGTGCATGAAGTCGGCGGTTGGCGCGGAGCAGACCACGTAGCCGCCGTGTTCGCCCGCGCCCGGCCCCATGTCCACGATCCAATCCGCCGCGTGCATTGTCTCTTCGTCGTGCTCGACCACCAGCACCGTGTTGCCCAGGTCGCGCAGATCGAGCAGCGTGCGGATCAGCCGGGCGTTGTCGCGCTGGTGCAGCCCGATGCTCGGCTCATCCAGGATGTAGAGCACGCCCATGAGCTGCGAGCCGATCTGCGTCGCCAGTCGGATGCGCTGCGCCTCGCCGCCCGACAGCGTGGCCGCCTGGCGGTCGAGCGTCAGGTAGTCCAGCCCCACGTCCACCAGGAAGCGCAGCCGGGCGTGCAACTCCTTCAGGATTTGCCGGGCGATGGTGTACTCGCGTTGGCTCAGGGGCGAGGGAGCCGGCACGGTCTCGGGTGCGCCGATGCGGCGCGTGACCTCCGGCGAGCTGCCCGGGGCGTCGGCGCCCTCCACCGGCGCGGCGATTCCCGCCATCTGTTCGACCCAGCGCAGCGCGCGCGTGATCGAATAATGGCTGGTCTGGTCAATGTTGTGCTCTGTGATCGTCACCGCCAGCGCCTCGGGCCGGAGCCGTTTTCCGGCGCAGGCCGGGCAGGGCCGGCTGGTCATAAAACGCTCCAACTCGCCCCGGATGTAGTCCGATGTGGTCTCCCGGTAGCGGCGTTGCAGGTTCGGGATGATCCCTTCGTAGCTGGTCTGGAACCGGCGGTCGTGGCCTTCGTTGTTGACGTAATCAACGGTGATCGTGTCGCCCTTCTTGCCGCCGTACAGGACGATCTCCATCTGATGCTTGCTCAGTTCGCCGACCGGCACATCGAAGGGGATGTGGTAGTGCTGCGAGACCGACTCCAGCATCGAGTGGTAGATGGTTTGGGTGTCGCGATCCCACGGCTTGACCGCGCCGCCGGTCAGGCTTTTGCTCTTGTCGGGCACGATCAGGTCGGGGTCGAACTCCATCTGGCTGCCCAGGCCGGTGCAAGTGGGGCAGGCGCCGTGCGGGCTGTTGAAGCTGAAGGTGCGCGGCTCGATCTCCGGCAGGCTGATGCCGCACACCGGGCAGGCGAATCGCTCGGAGAAGAGGCGATCCTTCGGCTGCTCGGCCTCGGTGACATCGGCCACGAAGATCACGCCGCCGCCCAACCGCAGCGCCGTCTCGACCGAATCGGCCAGCCGTGCCCGCAGCACATCGCTCCCGTCCGTTGATTCTTGACCCCCGCCCCCTGTTCCCTGACTCCCGTCCCCTGACTCCTGACGCCTGACCACTAACCGATCTACCACCGCCTCGATGGTGTGGTTCTTGTAGCGATCCAGGTCGGGCGGGTTTTCGGCCTCGTGGAGCTGTCCATCCACGCGCACGCGCACGAAGCCCGCCTTCTGCACATCCTCGAAGATGGCCTTGTGCTCCCCCTTGCGATCCATCACCAGCGGCGCCAGCAGCAGCAGCCGGCTGCCTTCGGGATACTCCAGGATGGTGTCCACCATCTGCTGCACCGTCTGCGCGCTGATCTCGCGGCCGCACTTGGGGCAGTGGGGGATGCCGATGCGCGCATAGAGCAGCCGCAGGTAGTCGTAGATCTCGGTGATGGTGCCGACGGTCGAGCGGGGATTGCGCGAGGCCCCGCGTTGGTCAATCGAGATGGCCGGGCTGAGTCCCTCGATCTGGTCCACGTCCGGTTTCTCCATCAGACCGAGGAACTGCCGGGCATAGGCCGAAAGTGACTCGACATAACGGCGCTGGCCTTCGGCGTAGATGGTGTCGAAGGCCAGGGACGACTTGCCGGAGCCGGACAGCCCCGTGATTACCACGAGTTGGTCGCGGGGGATCGTCAGGTCAATGTTTTTCAGGTTGTGTTCGCGCGCGCCGCGCACGATGAGTTGGTCTTGGGACATAGCTGGCCCTCGCTGGAGTGGATAGAACTAATGTGCGATCGGTAGTATAGCACACGATTGGTCTGCCGGCAAGCCAGTGGCGCGGGATACGAAGTCGGTTTCAACCGACTTTCACGTTTCCGATCCGGGCGTTTTAACGCCCGGCGGCGCCAGCGGCAATCAATCATTATACCACGCGGGGCGGGCGCGGGGCGAATTCGGGGCGCGGCGTCTTCGGCGGGCAGCGCTTCGCTATAGCCGGCCGATCTGTTCCGCCAACTCATCCAGCGTTCGGAGGCTGTCGTTCAGGTCGCTCTCGACCTGGGCGGCCATGATCTGCTGCGCGTCCACAAAGCGGGTGTAAGGTTGGATCGCTTCCCGGATTCTTTGCTCCGAGCGGCTCAACTCGCGCTCAAACTGATCGGTGAGGGCCTGGCTGAGCTGGGCGCGGAGCGCGGTGATCTTGGTCCGCAGTTCGGCCTGGGCGCGGCGGCGCTTGGCCGGGATGACATAGAGACCCAGCGCGGCCATCGTCCCGGCCGCCAGCAGCCCGGTCACATCCAGGAGGGTGGCGGTCAGCACCTGGACGAGCAGCGCGCCCAGCCCGATGGCGCCGGCTTCCACCAGCGCGGTCTGCGCGACCGCGACCAGGAGCGATTCCGCCAGGGTGCGTGCCTCGGCGTCCCGATCATAGGTCGCGACCGCCTCGCGCGCCGCGCGGCCCACGGAATCGAGCAGCGCGCGCCGACTGGCCGCGAAGCCGGGTTGGCTCGCCACTTGCCCGATCATGCGATCACCGTGGTGGGCCGCCCGGCGGCGCAGATATTCAGTGACGTCCTGCCATTGCTTGAAGTCCTGGCTCACCATCCAGTCAATGACATCCTGGGTGTGCGCCTCGATCTGCGCCGCGGTGTCGGCCACGACCGCGTGCTCGAACATGCCCTGGATGCGATCCGCGTTGACCAGATCGAAGATGCGGCTCAGGCGGATCGTCTCGTCGAAGAAGCGGGCGCCGCGTTCGGCCATCGCATACAGCACGTTGTCCACATGGCTGAGGTGATACTTGAAGTCGCGGCGCAACTCCGCCTGATACGCGGCGATCTGCGCCTCGACGGTGCGGGTCGTGGTCACATCCTCGCGCAGCAGCGCCCGCCGCGCCTGGGTGATTTCCAGGTAGCGCACGGTCAGCCGCCGGGCCACGCCCAGGGGATTGGTGAGCTTTAGCTTGAGGCGCTGGCGCTCGTCCAAAGCCCGCAAGATATGATCCTCCAACGCCTCGAAGCGGCTCGCCGCCCACAGGCGCGTGCGTTCGTCCGCGTCAAGCGTTTCCTTGGCGATCCGTGCGATCCGCGCCGAAACCGGATAGATGGTCGGGTGCCGGCCCAGCAGCTCGCGGCTGTTCGTCTCGATGAAAGCCAGCACCCGTTCGACATCCTCAGCGCTTTCCAGGATGTCAATCTTGTTCACGACCACCGTGACTTTCTTGCCCCATTCGCGAATGCGTTGCAAGAAAAGACGTTCGCTTTCGCTGAACGGCCGGTCGGCCGAGGTGATGAACAGGATCAAATCGGCCCGCGGCACGAAATCCTCGGTGAGCTGCTGGTGGTGACGCATGATGGCGTTCGTGCCGGGCGTGTCCACGATGTTGATGTCGCGCAACCAATCGAGCGGATAGGTGATGACCGCCACACCATTGCCGTGGGTGGTCTCAGCAGTTTGTGCCTCACCGTATTTGAGCAGGGTGATCGCGGTGGTGGTGGGCGTGACCCCCTCGGTGAGGAGCCGCCGGCCGAGCAGCGCGTTGATGAACGCAGACTTGCCGGCGTTGAATTCGCCGACCACGACCAGCAGAAACAGCTCATCAATCTGCAAGAGTGCGCGATCGAGCAGTGCCAGATCCTCTGGGGTGGCATCGAGCGCGCTGAGCGGCTGGCGCAACGCCAGGAGTTGGCTGCGTTCGGCCTGAACGATCTGGGCGTCGTGTTCGGTCAGGAAGCGGTAGAGCATGTTCGACTCCTCGCGCGGCGGTCTGCGCCGCGACCGTGATCATCGCACAACTTCGATCTCGCCGTGGCTTATCTCGATCAGCGCCGCGGCCAGGCGCGCCGCGTGCTCTTCGGGCACGCGCACCTGCCAGGTCACATCGGCGGCGAAGGTCTGGTCGGTGAGTTGGGCTTCGAAGCCCGGCAGCAAACGCGCGACGGGCGTCACCCAACTGTACGGCCCACAGGCGATCAGGTCTGCGAAAGCGATCTTTTCGTGGGTGGGCAGCGCCGCCAACACCGCCTTGACCCCCCCACCGTAGGCTCGCACCAGCCCGCCCGTGCCGAGCTTGATGCCGCCGAAATAGCGGGTGACCACCACAACGATATCGCCGATGCCGCTGCCCAACAGCACCGCCAACATCGGGCGGCCGGCGGTGCCGCTC
>CAZYHE010000375.1:0-5068 GCA_964647225.1 uncultured Anaerolineales bacterium | reverse complement strand
CGCCAGTGCCCGGTCGAGCGCGGCCAGGAGATCGCCGCGGCGCACCGGTTTGGGCACATAGACGGCGGCGCCCAGCTCCAACGCCAATTCTTCTTCGCGGATCACCGAGCAGACGACGATCGGGATGGCGCGCGTGGCCGGGTGCTCATACAGGTGCGCCAGCAGTTCCCAGCCGTCTATATCGGGCAGCATCACGTCGAGCACGATCACGCCTGGGGCGAAGGCCTCGATGGCTGCCGGCGCGCCCTTGCCGGTCGGGATGTGGACGATCCGGTAACGCGTGCCGGCTGTGTAGCGGCGGTAGAAGTGTACGAGGTCCTGGTTGTCATCCACGACCAGCACGGTGATGTCGTCGGCGACGGGGAGGACGATGCGCATACAAAGCGCGTCATCGTCGCGGGCCAGTTCGAGCGTCCCATCCTGGGCGGCCAGCATTTCGCCCAGCAGGCAGGTGTCTGGGTCGGCGCCGTGGGCGGCGGGCTGGCCGCGCAGGGTAATGGCCGCGTGTTCGCCTTCCCGCTGCGCCTGAATCGTGATCGCCCCGCCCGCGGATTCAGCCGCCACGAGGCCGAGCGCCATCACAAACACCTGGCGCAGCATCGAGGGATGGGCGGCGACGATCAGGCGCGCGCGCGTGTCCGAGAGTGTGACGGTGACGCCGAGCCTGGTAGTGCGCGTCTTCTCCAGGGCCGTCGCGGCCTGGAGCGCCTCCGCGACATCGGCCACGCTGTCGGGCGCGCTCTGTTCCAGCGCGGCCAACTCCTGGCGCACCTGCTCGCGCAGGGCCGGCAAACCGGCCGGATCGTCCCGCGCCGGCCCGGCCGTGAGGCTGCGGTGCTCTTGCCTTTCGAGCAGGCGGCGGGCGAGCACCAGCACGGCCTCGCGCTGCTCGCGGCGCAGGTGCCGGGCGGTGATGCCGAGCCGTTCGGCCGTGGCTTCCTGGGTCAGCGCCAGGATGTAGCGGCAAGCGAGCACGTCGTAAATGCGTCTGGCGCGGGCGCCGGGCGGTGTGTCGGGGGCGGGTTTGAGCGCGTCCAGGGCCTGGCGGATCGTGTCTCGCACGCACTGCGCATCGCCGGCATCCCGGCATCCGGTCAGCGAACGCAGCAATTCCGAGGGCGCGAAGTCAGGATCGTGCAGGCTCGCAAGCGCCTTGCGGAGTTCGACCTCTGTGCAGTCGAGGCTCATGTTTTGCGCATGTCCTAATGATGTCCTAATGAAGCCCTTGTAAGGGAAGGCAGCAGGTTGTAGACTGCTCTAAACGACAACGCTTTTTCATCGTAGCACAGTGCATCATGCCAGTCAAGTCGTTTCCCCGTCCATGTCGAGCCTGCAATTGCGGCTAGAAAGGAGATGGCACTCCGAACCATAGACCTTCCTTACTCTTGTTTGTCGTTGCGATCGCGATCTTATGCCTGAAATTCAAGGAGGAACAGTCCCATGTCCGCATCCAACATAAACCGGCGACAGTTTTTGAAGGCGATGGTGGGTTCTGCCGGGCTGGCGGCGATGGCAAGCGCGTGTGTTTCGCCCGCCGCTCAGCCGGCGCCGGCCGCCCAACAGCCCGCCAAGGCCGCCCCGACCGACGCTCCGAAGGCCGCTCCCGTATCCAAGGAGCCGGTCAACCTCAGGGTTTGGTGGCGGATCAACCCCGCCGTCGAAGGCCCCCTGAATGTTTTCCAGAAGGAAAATCCCAACATCAAGATTGACCTGGGCGATCTCGGCGAAGCCGTCTACGGCACGCCCAAGTACGTCACCGCCGTGGCCGCTGGCAAGGGGCCAGACGTGGCGTATCAGAACCGCCACACGTTCGGACAGTTCGCATCGCGCAAGCTCTATCGGCCCGTCGAAGACCTCATGAAGCGCGATAACATCAAGAAAGAGGACTTCATGGCCGGCCCGATCCAGGACTTGACCTGGCAGGGCACCCTCTACGGCCTGCCCCACACGGCCGGCACGCGCTATTGGTTCTGGAACCGGAAGCATTTCCAGGAAGCCGGCCTGGATCCCGACAAGGGGCCGGAGACTTGGGAAGATATTGACGCGATGGCGCCCAAGCTCAACAAGAAGACCGGCGACAAGTTCAACCGGTACGCGTTCTTGCCTAACTTCCCGCCAGGCCTCTCCGACCAACTCCTGATCTGGGCCATGGAAAACGGCGGCTCCAGCATGGATCCCGAAGGTCGCACGATCACGATTGATTCGGATCCGTGGGTCGAAGCCCTGACCTGGTGCATCGGCATGATAGACAAGCACGCAGGCGGCTACGCCTCGGCGGCGTCCTTCATGGAAGGGTTCTCCAGCCAACCGATTGACCCGTTCGCGCAAGGCCTGGTTTCCATGTGCTCCTACGGCAACTGGATGATCGAGTCGTATGCGAAGTTCCCCGATCTGGACTTCGGTGGGTCGGGCGCCATGCCGGTGCCGGCCAAGTTCAAGGGCAAGAAGGTGAATTGGTCGTGCGGCTGGACCTTCGCCATTGATCCCAACACAAAGCTGGTGGAGGAAGGCTGGAAGCTCATCAAGTGGCTGGAGGGTCCCGAATACGTTCGGGCCTCCGGCACAGTGGGCCTGGATCTGGTGACCAAGGACTGGGAACGGCAGAAGTTGCCGGGCAAGCCGGTCTTCGCGCCGACACCGCCGGTTTACAAGCCGGCGATGGAGGTCATGGAGAAGGAGTACTACTCCAAGCTGCCCGACAATCTGAAGAAGCTGATGGCGAGCTACCTTGAATCCGAGAACTTCGCGACCGGCTGCGGCAAGATCGCCGGGCTGGCGGCCGCGGAGCTGTGGACCGGCTTCAAGAATTCCTGGGAAGCCGCCTTGACCAAGAAGAGCACGCCGAGAGAGGCGCTGGCCGCCGCCAAGAAGGATGTGCAGGCCGCGCTGGATGCCGCGTGGAAGGAACGGGGATAGAAGCGACTTCTACTCCCCCAACCCCGCTCCTGATGTCGGTAATCCGGTCGTCAGGAGCGGAGGTTGGGTTTAGGTGTTGCCACTGGTTTCCCTCGCTCCTGCGACAGGGATTGTGTCTCAGGAGCGGGGGTGAGGTCCTTCCCGATTTTTCGGAGGAGCATCATGCCCGAAAAGCCACCCAGGCGCCACTTGAGTCTCGCAGCGCGCGAGGCGTTGACCTGCTACCTCTTCCTTCTCCCCTGGGGTATTGGTTTCCTGATCTTCGTCTTGGGTCCCATTGTGGCCTCGCTGGTCCTGAGCTTCATGCGCTACGATGTGGTTACGGCGCCCCGTTTCTTGGGCCTCAGCAACTTCCGCGAGCTGTTTAGCACGGACTACCGCTTTGGCATGTCCATGGGGAACACCGCCTACTACGTTGCATTCTATGTCCCGTTGCATCTGATTGTGGCGCTGGGTCTCGCGCTGTTGCTCAACCAAAAGGTGCGCGGGATGCCGGTCTACCGGACCCTGTTTTACATCCCGTCCATCGTGCCGATCGTGGCAAGCTCGATCCTGTGGGTGTGGATCTTGCAGCCCGAATGGGGCATGATCAACTCGCTCCTGGCCGTTTTCGGGGTCAAGGGGCCGCTGTGGCTCTCGTCATTGACTTGGTCGAAGCCGTCAATGATCATGATGGCATTGTGGGGTTCGGGCAGCGCCATGATCATCTGTCTGGCCGGGCTGCAGGGGGTGCCGCAACACCTCTACGAGGCCGCGGAGATTGATGGCGCCAATCGCTGGCAGCGCTTCGCACATATCACGTTGCCGATGCTCAGCCCGACGCTCTTCTTCATGCTCATCCTGGGCGTAATCGGCTCGTTCCAGGTCTTCACGACCGCCTACGTGATGACCGGCGGCGGGCCAGCAGAGTCTACGCTCTTTTACATGCTCTACTTGTATCGGCGCGCGTTTGTCTTCCTGAATATGGGGTATGCTGCGGCAATGGCCTGGATCCTGTTCGTGATCGTGCTCGCCCTCACCCTGGTCCAGTTCCGGTTAGCCAATCGGTGGGTTTACTATGAGGCGGAACAGAGGTAAGCGATGATGCAAGACCAAGCACTGGTACCGGCGACAACCCCGCATGTCTATCGCTCCAGCTTCCTCACGCGGGCGTCGCGCGTTCTCGGTCGGGTGGGCAGCCATCTCATCCTGTTGGCTGGGGCGGCGGTTTTCGCCATCCCCTTCATCTGGATGCTGAGCACCTCGATGAAGACGGATCGGCAGATCTTTGCCTGGCCGCCTGTCTGGATTCCGAACCCGCTGGTATGGCAAAATTACCCGGCCGTCTTTGACTACGCGCCGATGCACAAGTACTTCCTGAACACGATGGTGATCGCCACGGCGCAAGTTTTCGGCGCCATTGTCACCTGTTCCCTGGCGGCATACGCCTTCTCGCGCGTCCGCGCGCCGGGGCGGGACGCTATCTTCACAGTCATGATCAGCCAGATGATGATCCCCGGCGTCGTGACCCTGGTGCCCCTGTATATCCTCTTCGCCAGGCTGGATTGGATTGACACGTTCCTGCCGTTGACCGTTCCGGCGATGCTCGGCTCACCCTTCTACATTTTTATGCTGCGCCAGTTTTTCCTAACGCTCCCGATGGAGCTTGAGGAGGCCGCGCTGATAGACGGGGCCAGCCGCTTGCGGGTCTGGTGGACGATCATTCTGCCGCTCTCCAAGCCGGCCATCGCGACAGTTGCCATCTTCGCCTTCATGTTCGCCTGGAACGACTTCACCGGCCCCCTGATCTTTCTGAACGGTCGGGATAAGTTCACCCTGTCGCTCGGATTGCAGGCGTTCATGTTCGAGCGGCGCACCTTGTGGAGCCTCCTGATGGCGGCTTCCACGATGATGATCATGCCGATCATGGTGGTGTTCTTCCTGGCCCAGAAGTATTTTATCCAGGGGATCGCACTGACCGGGTTGAAGGCATAGGAGATACGATGATCAGCTACACCGGCAAGAACCGGCAATCCGTCAACTTTCTCAAAACCATCTACTTCGACCACCCGGAGTGGACGATCTGCAATGTCAGCCTGATGCCCGCGACCTGGATGAAGTATCGCGCCGATCTGGAAGAGATCGTCCTGGCCCACCCGCGCCTCTTTCCGGG
>CAZYHE010000374.1:0-5119 GCA_964647225.1 uncultured Anaerolineales bacterium | reverse complement strand
CACACTCAACCCGTTTCAAGTTACTCTATCTCTCTAGGAGGAGACATGTCTATCAAGAAGTGGTTCGTTGTGGCGGGGATCCTCATGATCCTCACCCTGGTGCTCTCGGCCTGTGCGACGCCAACGCCGGTCACGGTCGAGAAGATCGTGACGCAGGTCGTCACGCAGAAGGAAGAGGTCAAGGTCATTCAGACCCAGATCGTCGAGAAGGAAAAGATCGTCGAGAAGGAAAAGATCGTGGTCGCGACCCCGGTGCCGGTTGCTGCGCGCAAGGTGCTGCGGGTCAATCTCGGCACCTACCCTGACAACCTCGATCCTCAGCAAGCGTCCTTCGTCAACGAGATCGCGCACCTGCAGATGATCTACGAAGGCCTCACCAAGCTGGACAAGGATCTGAAGACGATCCCCGGCGCGGCTGAGAAGTGGGAGTACAACAAAGACGCCACCGAGATGACCTTCACCATCCGCAAGGACTCGAAGTACAGCGATGGTAGCCTCTTGAATGCCGCCCGCTTCGCTTACGCCATCAAACGCAACATTGATCCCACCACCGCCGGCGAATATGCGGCGATCACGGACGAGATCAAGGGCGCGCCGGAATGGCGCGGTTTCACGGATGATGCCAAGAAGACCGCGGCAGAGAACGCTGCGGCCAAGGCTGCAGCCAAGAAGGTCGTGGATGGCAGCGTGCAGGCCCTGATGGCGGATGGCAAGCCGTGCGCCGAGAAGGACACTTACAAGGATGCCGCTTGCACTATCCTCAAGCTGACCTTCTCCAAGCCGGCACCTTACTTCCACACCGTGATGAGCCTGTGGGTCACCTATCCGGCCAAGGCCGAGAACATCGCGGCCAGTGAGATCTGGTGGACCACGGCCAAGTATCAGATCGGCAACGGCCCGTACATCTTGAAGAACATCGAGCCGTACGTCAAGGGTGTGTTCGTGCCCAACCCGAACTACTATGGCGACAAAGTCAAGACCGATGTCGAGTATTCCTACATCGTGGACAGCGCCGTGGCGTTCCAGGCGTACAAGAACAACGAGTTCGATGTCGTCGGCCTGGCGGCTGAGGACTACAAGGTCGTGATGGCGGATGCAACTCTGAAGCAGGAAGCCAAGATTTGGCCGGGCGCCTGCACCTATGCCGTCATGTTCCACCAGTTGAAGGAACCGTTCACCGATCCGAAGGTGCGCCAGGCGTTCGCCCAGGCGTATGACCGCGCGACGTGGGTGAAGGACGTGTTGGCCGGTCTCGGCGCCCCCACCCTCACCTGGATCCCGCCCGGGTATCCTGGGTACGACAAGGACGAGAAGCGTTGGGGCTTCGATGTGGCTGCGGCCAAGAAGGCGTTGTCTGAGTCCAAGTACGCCAGTGCGGATAAGCTCCCGCCCATCAAGCTGACCTTCTCGGACAGCCCGCGCAACCGCACCCGCTATGAGTGGCTGGCGGCCCAGTGGAAGGCGAACCTGGGTGTGAACGTGACCCTCGACCCGGTCGAGTCCACGACCTATACCGCGCTGACCAAGGATGTCAAGACCGCGCCGTTGGCCTTCATCCTCGGCTGGTGCGCCGACTACCCCGATCCGCAGAACTGGATGAGCGTTTACTGGAAGACGGGTGCATTTGGCGAGCGCATCGGCTACTCCAACAAGGATCTGGATGCCATGATGGATAAGGCCGATGTGGAAACCAACCCCGAAACCCGTATGAAGCTGTATGCGGACGCGCAGAAGAAGCTGCTGGACGATGCGCCTGTGGCGATGGCCTGGAACAACGTGAATACGTACATGGTGAAGCCGTGGGTGAAGGGGTATCAGACCACCCCGCAGGATCATGGCTTCCCGGGCAGCTTCACGCCGTGGACCATTGACATTGACACAACGATGTTGCCCAAGAAGTAGTGGTTCTTAGGCGTAGGCCGCCCCTCGCGGGCGCGACCTACGCCCGGGCGGCTCCCGATGACCGACTTGCACGCCGATCATCGGGAGCTTCAATCTCTGGGAGGTTGGCCTGTGATTAGCTACGCTGTCCGCCGGATCTTCTGGCTGATCCCCGTGATCTTCTTTGTTGCACTCATCACTTTTTCGCTGATGCACGCGACGCCGGGCGGCCCGTGGGATCGTGACCTCGAGCGCAAACAGATTGATGTGCGCACACAGGCGTCACTTAATGCGCGCTTCGGCCTGGACAAACCCCTCTTCTTCAATCTGCAAGGCGGTAATCCGCTTGACAGCCAGTTTTTTAATTACATCTGGAATGCCATGCGGGGGGATCTCGGCCCTTCTTATCGCCAACGCGGGCGGGATGTCCAAGACATTCTTTTTCAACCTCAAGAGGGCAAACAAATCTGGGAGAGCCGGTTTGGCTACTCAATGCGTTTGGGCATAATCGCGCTGGTGATGGCCGTTGTGGTGGGCATCCCACTTGGCATGATCGCAGCACTCAAGCGGAATACGGTCGCTGATTACGTCACGCTTTTTGTCTCGACCATCGGCATTTCGGTGCCCAGCTTTGTGATGGCGATCTTCTTGATCATCATCGTCGCGGTCAAACTGGGGCTGATGAAGATCGTTCAACAGGAATGGAGCCAGCCGGGTGCCTGGTTGGTGCCGGCCGCGGTACTGGGTTTCGGCACGTTTGCTTACGTGACCCGTCTGACGCGCTCCTCGATGCTCGAGGTGATGCAGCAAGACTACATCCGTACGGCCCGCGCGAAGGGCCTGAGCGAGCGCATCGTGGTCACGCGCCACATGCTGCGCAATGCGCTGATCCCGGTCGTGACGATCTTGGGTCCGGCTTTGGCAAATCTCGTCACCGGTTCCTTCATCATCGAGACCATGTTCAGCTTCCCCGGCAGCGGCGGTGAGTACGTGCGAGCGATCCGCAACCGCGACTATTCGATGATCATGGCGACCACCCTGATCTATGCCGTGCTCGTGGCCGTCGCCAACCTGACCGTGGATCTGGTCTATGGTTTGCTGGATCCGCGCATTAAAGTGGGAGATTGAGCATGACCACACCAGCGAGCACGACACCATCGAGCACGCCATTATCGGCTTTGGATATGCAGATCATCTCGCGCCCGTCGCGCTCTCTCTGGCGTGATGCGTGGCACCGGCTGCTGCGCAATCGGGCGACCATCATCGGCGCCTGTGTGATCGTATTTTTCCTCCTGGTTGCCATCTTTGCGCCCGTCATCTCGCCCCACAACCCGCTCCAGATCAACAGCGGCAAAGATTACCTGCCGGCCGTCTGGGAAAAAACTGGGCCGATCGGCAAGGGCGGTGAGCCAGGGTTCGTCTTCGGCACCGACAGCCTGGGCCGCGACGTGTTGAGCCGCACCATTTACGGTTCGCGCGTCTCAATGGTCGTGGGTTTTATTCCGGTGCTGATCATCGTGATCCTGGGTATTTCCATCGGCCTTTTCGCTGGCTACCGTGGGGGACGGGTAGACAACCTGCTCATGCGCGCTGCCGACATCATCTACGCGTTCCCGTCGCTGCTCTTCTTCATCATCGTGATGACCGCGCTGCGCGATACGCCGCTCGGTCAGGCGCTGAACGGCCTGATCCTCCTGTTCGTGGCGCTCTCTATCGTGAGTTGGGTAGGGCTGGCTCGTTTGGTGCGCGGCCAGGTGCTTTCCCTCAAGCAGAAGGAATTCATCGAAGCAGCTCGCATGATCGGCTCACCCAGCACGCGGATCATGATCAAGCATCTGCTTCCCAACTGCCTCGGCCCGATCATCGTTTCGACCGCGTTTTCGATCCCCAGCATGATCATCACCGAGGCGACCCTGGGCTACCTGGGCATCGGATTGCGACCAGCTACCGATCCGGGGGCGCTTTTCATCACCATTTGGGGCGCCTTGCTGCTCGACGGCCAGGTGGCGATCAACGCCCAACCGTGGCTGCTGCTGACGCCGGCTATCTGTATCGCGTTGATCGTGCTGGCGTTCAACTACGTCGGCGACGGGCTGCGAGACGCGCTGGATCCCCGGATGACGGGGACGGAGTGAGTCGGTAGGTTGGTAAATTGGTAGATTGGGGGAGGGGGCGCAGGCTTCCTCCTTTTTTTGTTCCCGGCGGCTTTTTTCTGCGCGTTGACGGAGAGCGATAAGTATGCTACACTGCCAAGCAGTGATAGGTTATGTTCCCGAGGTGCTGTGATGACCCTGCAAACCATGACTCTCCATCTACCTGCGCCGCTTTACAACCGGCTCAAACAGCGGGCCGAGCGGTCGCGGCGCACGGTTGAGACGGAACTACTGGAGGCTGCGGCAGTCGGTGTGCAGACAGAGGAAGAGCAGCCGGACGATTCGGCCCGGATTGAAGCCTCTTTGCGACTTCTAGACGATGCTGCGCTGTGGCGCGCCGCCAAAAGTCGTTTGCCAGCGGAGGTCGCCACCCGGATAGAGGATTTACATCTTAAACGGCAATTCGAAGGGCTAACGCCGATTGAAGCGCAGGATTTGGCCAGACTGATGCAGCGGTACGAGCAAAATTTGCTGGTGCGCGCACATGCTACCCTGATGCTCAAACAGCGCGGGCACGATGTTTCGCAGCTCGTGGCGGCGTCGTGAGTACTCGACCATATGTGTCGAAGGCATTGCGTGAACGCATTGCCGTTCAAGCCCGGCAGCGTTGCGGTTATTGCCTGACGACTGAGCGAATCACGGGCACGCCGATGGAAATAGATCACATTATTCCGCACTCGCTCGGCGGGTCGAGTGGCGAAGACAACCTCTGGCTGGCGTGTTCGCTGTGCAATGAGCATAAGGGCAACCAGATGGCAGCGCCTGACCCGATGACCGATGAAGTCGTGCGTTTATATGATCCGCGCCGCCAAGCATGGCACGAGCACTTCGCTTGGTCAGCCGAAGGCGATCAGATAATCGGTACGACACCCTGTGGCCGTGCAACTGTGCGTGCGTTGGATATGAATCGTCCTTTGCTTGTCGAGTCTCGTGGGATCTGGATCGCCGCTGGCTGGCATCCGCCCAAGGATTGATTGAATCTATGACGTCCCCTTTAGGTAAGTGGTTATTCTTTGTATTTGCCGCGTGCGCGGCTGTGATACTGTCCGTTGCGGGCTGCTCGGCGCGCCCGCCGCAGGCCACCG
>CAZYHE010000373.1:0-5127 GCA_964647225.1 uncultured Anaerolineales bacterium | reverse complement strand
GCGTTCGGCCTCGATCTGCGGCCGGACGCCCTGGCGCTGGCCGTCTTCGATCATGGCGCGGCCCCGCCCGACGTGAGCGACCGGCAATTTCGCATGGATTACCTGGTGGAGCGGCTGCGCCACGATCGCCGGCTGTGTACGTTCGCCTTCCGGGCGGCCGATGTCCCGCCGATCATGACGCGGCTGGCCGCGCTGGCGCAGACCGCGGTCGAGCAGGCCGGGCTGCCGGTCATCGTGATGGACACCGCCCCGGCGGCCGTCCTGGGCGCGCTCGATGACCCGGTCGTCGCGCGCCGCCCCGATGCCATGATCGTCAATGTGGGCAATTTCCATACCCTGGCCTTTCAGTTTCGCGGCGGCGAGTTCGTGCGCCTGTTCGAGCATCACACCGGCCTGTTGACCCCGGCGACCCTGGCGGGCTGGCTGACCGCGTTGGCGGATGGCCGCCTCAGCCACCGCGCCATCTTCGCGGATCACGGCCACGGCGCGCTGGCCCTGGATGACGTGCCCGCGGCGCTGGACTTTGTGGCGGTGGTCGGCCCCCGGCAGGCGCTGGCGCGGGACGCCGGCTTGCCCGTCTACGGGGCCGTGCCGCACGGCGACCAAATGCTCACCGGCTGTTTCGGCCTCCTGCGCGCTTGCGCCGATCTCGTCCCCGAATGGCGGGACGCGATTTCCGACGCGTTGGCCGGCCGCGCCGATCGCAGTTTGTGGTGATTCGATAACTTTGCTGTGGCCGGTCTCCTGACCGAGCCACGACTGATCCCTGATTCCTGATTCCTGGAGGTACTATGCCTGACCGAGACATCACCAAAGACGTACTTCGCATGTTTTCCTATGGCCTGTATGTGGCGACTGCGCAAAGCCCCGAAGGGGTGCGCGCGGCGACCGTGAGTTGGGTGACGCAAGCCTCGTTCGAGCCGCGGCTGGTGGCCGTCGCCATGCGCAAAGGCACGGGCATCTGCGAGGCGGCGGCCGCCAGCCGGCGCTTCGCCCTGCAAGTCGTGGCCGCCGATCAGACCGAGTTCGCCAAAGCGTTCTTCCGCGCCAACCCTTCGGGGCCGGACGAAATCGCCGGTTATCACTTCGCTGCCACCGCCAATGGCCTGCCGGTCTTCGATACCGCCGCGGCCTGGCTGGAATGTGAAGTGGTCGAAGATGCGAACGCGACGGGCGACCACGCGATTTTCATCTGTCGTGTGCTGGGCAGCGGCCTGCGCGAGCCGGCCCGCGCGGCCCTGGCGTTGCGTGATACCCCGTGGCATTACGGCGGGTGACCGGATTGTAGATGGAGAGCGCGCGATGATGCAAGAACGAACCGCCACGGATGTGCGCAATGATGCGTTGCGCCTGCTCACAAACGGACTGTATGTCTTGACGACCTGCCTCGAGGACACGATCCACAGCGCGACCGTGGCTTGGGTCAGCCAGGTCTCGACGCAGCCGCCGCTGGTGTTGGTGGCGCTGCGGCGCAACTCGCACCTGGCGCACGCGGTACGGAAGGCGCATCGTTTTTCCCTGAACGTCCTATCGGCCGATCAGGAGGCGCTGGCCGCGCAGTTCTTCGCCTACCAGACCGCGCCGGCCGCCACCGCCAACCTGTCGGGCTTCGCAGTCCGGCCGGGGGTAGGCCACTGCCCGCTGCTGACCGATGCGCTGGGCTGGCTGGAGTGCCGCCTGGCAGACGAGCCGGCGACGCCCGGCGATCACGCCCTGATCCTGGGCGAAGTGACCGGGGCCGGCGTCCGCCGCCAGGGGCAGCCGTTGACGCTGTGGATGACGCCGTGGTCGTATGGGGGAGCAGTAGAATGACTACCGCCGACTATCGCGCCGAAGCCGAAGACCTCTTTGCGCAACTGGTCGCCTGGCGCCGCGATCTGCATCGCCACCCCGAGTTGAGCTTCCAAGAGGTGCGCACATCGGGGATCGTGGCGCAGACCTTGAGCGCGTTGGGGTACGAGGTGCGCACAGGCGTGGCGCGCACCGGGGTCGTGGCGCTGCTTCACGGCGGCCGGCCCGGCCCGACGGTGATGCTGCGCGCCGACATGGACGCGCTGCCCATCCAGGAAATCAGCGAGGCGTCGTATGCTTCGACGTGCCCCGGCGTGATGCACGCGTGCGGCCACGATGGGCATGTCGCCATCGGCCTGGGCACGGCGACCTTGCTGGCGCGCCACGCGGCCGAACTCGCCGGGGATGTGCTGTTTGTCTTCCAGCCGGCCGAAGAACGCGACGGCGGCGCGGCCGCCATGATCGCGGCCGGCGCGCTCGCCGACCCGCAGCCCGCTGCGGCCTTCGGGCTGCACCTGTGGAACTCCCTGCCGGCCGGCCGCGTCGTCGCCCAGGCTGGCCCGATCATGGCGGCGGCCGACGTCCTGCAAATCGTCGTGCGCGGCAAAGGCGGCCACGGCGGACAGCCGCACGAAACGGTGGACGCGATCGCGGTCACCGGCCAGGTGCTTTCCGCGCTCCAGACCATCGTCAGCCGCAACGTCAACCCGCAAGACACAGCGGTGCTGAGCATCGGCATGGTGCATGGCGGCACGGCGTTCAACATCATCGCTGAGACGGTGGAACTGCTGGGGACGCTGCGCACTTTTCAGCCGGCCGTGCGCGAAGCCGTGCTGACCCGGCTGCGCGTCCTGCTGGATGGCGTCACCGCGGGCATGGGCGCCGAGTGCGAATTGACCGTGCAGCCGCTCACCGGGCCGGTCATCAACGACGGACCGACCAGCGAGATCGCCCGGCTGGCCGCGGTGCAGGTGGTGGGGAGCACGGCGGTGGCGTGGCATACGCCGTTGATGGTCTCGGAAGATTTCGCCGAATATGCGAAGGTGACGCCCGCCTGCTTCCTGCTGCTCGGATCGGGCAACGCCGACCTGGGGCTGAACGCGGCGCATCACAACCCGCGCTTCGACTTCGACGAGCGGGTGCTGCCGACCGGCGTGGCGCTGCTGGCGACGACCGCCACGCGCTTCCTGGCCGCCTTCGGCAAAGCGCCGGCCTGACGCGGACATGGCCGAACTGCTGACGCTGTACGCCACCTTCATGCTGATCAGCCTGTCGGGCGCGCTCTCACCCGGCCCGCTGACCGCGCTCTCGATCAGCGAGGGGGCACGGGCGGGCCGGTGGGCGGGCACGCGCCTGGCGCTCGGTCACGGACTGGTGGAGATCCCGCTCGTCTTCGCCATCGCGTATGGGTTGGGCGAATGGCTGCGCCGGCCGCTCGTTGGCGGACTGATCGGCCTGGTGGGCGCGGCCGTGCTGCTCTGGATGGGCTATGGGCTGGCAGTTGGCGCATGGCGCGGCGCGTTGACCCTGGCCGGCGGGCGGCCGGGCCGCGACCGGCGGCGCTGCGCTTCGGCCACGTGCCAGGCGGCGTGCTGTTCACCGTGACGAATCCGTATTGGTCGTTGTGGTGGGCCACCCTCGGCGCGGCCTACGTCGCCCGCGTGATGGCGCTCTCGACCGCGCCGGCGGCCGTCGGGGGGCTGGCGCTTTCCCACTGGACGATTGATCTGGTCTGGCTGGGCGGCCTGAGCCTGCTGATCGCTTCCGGCCGCAAGCTCATCGGCGACCGCGGCTATCGGATCATCATGCTTGTTTGCGGCGTTTTCCTGCTGGCGTTCGGCTGCTTCTTCGGCTGGAGCGGGTTCAACCTGCTGCGCGGCGCGTGAAAGATGCGCGCCGCCGGTGTTGAGCAGACCCCGCGAATTTGGCCGCACATACACCCGCATGTATAATGCGAGTGTATAACATCACAAAGAGGTGTGTTATGGCTTCTAAACTCAATCCCTTCACGATTGCGCAGCACCAACTCGACGATGCCGCCGCAATCCTCGGACTCTCCCCGGCGATGCACGCGTTTCTGCGCGTGCCGATGCGTGAATTCCATTTCAGCATCCCAGTTCAGATGGACGACGGCAGCTATCAGGTCTTCGAGGGCTTTCGCGTGCAATACAACGACGCGCGCGGGCCGGCCAAGGGCGGCATCCGCTTCCATCCCGACGAAACCATTGACACGGTACGCGCGCTCTCAGCCTGGATGACCTGGAAGACCGCGGTCGTGGATATCCCCCTGGGCGGCGGCAAGGGCGGCGTGATTTGCAGCCCCAAGAGCATGTCGCCGGGCGAACTGGAGCGGCTGAGCCGCGGCTACATGCGCCGGGTCGCCCACCTGATCGGCCCCGAGAAGGACATCCCCGCGCCGGATGTCAACACGACCCCGGATATCATGGCCTGGATGTTGGATGAATACGAAACCATCGTCGGCCGCCATCTGCCGGGCGTCATCACCGGGAAGCCGGTGTCGCTCTTCGGCTCGCTGGGCCGCGGTGATGCAACCGCGCGCGGCGGGATCTACACCGTGCGTGAAGCGGCGGCAGCGCTGGGCATGGATCTGCACGGCGCGCAAGTCGCGATCCAGGGCTTCGGCAACGTCGGCGGTTGGGCGGCCATCCTGTGCCACCAGATGGGCATGAAGGTGATCGCGGTCAGCGATGAAACCGGCGGGCTTCACAACCCCGACGGGCTGAACATCCCGGCCATCGCCAAGCACGCGCAAAACCATCCCAAGCGCTGGATCGAAGGCTACACCGAGCCGGGCGCGGAGAAGATCGCCAAGGAGGAAGGCGGCAAAATCCTGGAGCTGCCCGCGACCGTGCTCTTCCCGGCCGCGCTGGAAAACGTGATCACGCAGGAGAACGCCGACCGAATTCAGGCGAAGATCGTGGCTGAGTTGGCGAACGGGCCGACCACACCCGAAGCCGACCGCATCCTGTACGAGAAGGGGATTTACGTGATCCCCGATTTCCTGTGTAACGCCGGCGGGGTGACGGTCAGCTACTTCGAGCAGGTGCAAAACGCCTACAACTTCTACTGGCCGGTCGAGGAGGTGGTGCGGCGGCTGGACGAGAAGATGACCGTGGCGTTCCACGCGGTGCATGAGATGGCGCAACGGCGCAAGGTACATAATCGCCTGGCGGCCTACCTGGTCTCAGTCCAGCGCGTGGCCGAGGCGGTGGCGTTGCGGGGGTGGGTGAAGTAAACGTCAGCTATGCGCCAGTCTGGCGCCTGGGTTGGCGGGCATAATCGCGAAATGCAGTTGGCATGGAGCTGACTCTTGAT
>CAZYHE010000372.1:1494-5144 GCA_964647225.1 uncultured Anaerolineales bacterium | reverse complement strand
GCGACGCGTGGATACTTTGCCCGCTGCGCCGGCTTCGGGTATAATCGTTATAGCATTCTTTCTGATCGAGCGCCGATTTTGCGACACCGTGCCCTGGGACTCCTGATCCCACTGTTCATCTTCCTGCTGGCTGGCTGCGGCGGACAGGTCATTACGCGCAGCACGCCCACGCCGCCACCGCCGACGCCGACCGCCGTCATTGCGGCGCTGGCTACCCCGCGACCGACGGCCACGCCCGCGCCCTACACGCCCGCGCCGACCGCCACCCCGACGGTGACGCCGACCCCCTTGATCTATGCGCTCAAGCGCGGCGACACCCTGCTCGGCCTCGCCATCGAGTTCGGCACAACGCTCCAGGCCATCCAGGACGCCAACGGGATCACCGACCCGCGCGGCCTGCTCGTCGGCCAGCAGATCATCATCCCGCGCGAGGCCGCATCGGAAGCCGGCACCCCGACCGCAACCGCCAGCCCGATGCCGTTTGCGGTCGCGAACATGACGTTCAACTACACGCCCATCGGCGGCCTCTGGGGCTTCGGCGAAATCCACAACACGACGGGGAGCGATCTGGAACAGGCCGCCGTGGTTGTACACCTCCTGGATGCCGCGGGCAAGAAGCTCACCAGCGGCGTCGGGCACGCGCAGATTGACATCGTTGCGCCCGACGGCCGGGCGCCCTTCTCGGTGCATTTCCAGGAAGCGCCGGCCAGCTTCGCCAGCTACACGGCATTCCCGGCCACCGGGATCAAGGGCTACGTCGGGAGCTACTATCGCGACTTGACCCCCAAAAACACGCGCGGCGAGGGCCAACGCTACTCGGCCTACACGGTCTCCGGGATCATCACCAACACCGGGCCGGAGGATGCCGTCGGTGTGACCGTCACCGTGACGATCTACGACGCACTCGGCCGCGTGATCGGGACGCGCAAGGCGATCCCGGAGCACAACGTCATCCCCCGCGGGGGCGAGACGAGCTTCTCGGTCACGCTCACGCCGGCCGGCGGGCCGGTGCAGAGCTTCCGGGTCACGGCGTTGGGGCGGCGCAACCTGACGCCGACACCGACGCCACGCGCCGGCTGAAGGATGCCAACCATGCGACCGATTGCCCCCGAAGCCCCCGCCTTCTACCGCCTCCTGCAACGGCTGCTGCAATGGGTCATCACGCTCGTGGCGCGGATCGAAGTTCAGGGCGTCGAGAATATCCCGGCGACCGGCGCGTTCATCCTGGCAACCAACCACCTGCACATGTTCGACCTGCCCGTGGCCTTCGCCTACAACCCGCGCCAGGTGACGATCTTTGCGGCCGACAAATGGCGCGGCAAGCTGGGCGGCTGGCTGATGGAAACCGTAACCCGGACGATCTTCGTAGCGCGTGGCGAAGTGGATCGCCGCGCGTTGGGCCAGGCGTTCGATGTGCTGAAAGCGGGCGGCGTGATGGCGATTGCACCCGAAGGCACCCGCAGTCGCACCGGCGGGCTGCTGCCCGGCAAAAGCGGGGTGATCTACCTCGCTGCCCGCGCCGGCGTGCCGGTGATCCCGGCGGCGATGTGGGGCCAGGAGAAAGTGATGCCGGGCTGGGCGCGGCTGCGGCGCGCGCCGGTCCACCTGCGCTTTGGGCCGCCGATCATCCTGCCGGCCGAAGCCGCCCGTTTCCGCGCCGCAGAGTTGGATGCGCACACCGAGCAACTGATGCTCTCGCTGGCGCGGATGTTGCCCCCGGAATACCGCGGGGTGTACGCGGAAAAAGCTTAACGAAAGGGAGATGATACCATGGAAATGCGATCACTTGGCCGCACGGGCGTGCTGGTTTCGCCGCTGTGCCTGGGGACGATGAATTTCGGCGCGCCGACCAGCAAAGAGGACTCCATCGCGATCCTCGACCGCGCGCTGAACGCGGGGATCAACTTCATTGACACGGCCAACGTCTACAACGCGGGCGAGAGCGAGCGCGTGGTCGGCGAGGCCCTGGCACGCAACGGTAAGCGGGAACAGATCGTGCTGGCAACCAAAGTGCATGGCCGGATGGGCCTGGGACCGAACGACGGCGGCAATTCCCGCTACCACATCATCAAGGCGTGCGAGGACTCACTGCGCCGGCTGCAAACCGACACCATTGATCTGTACCAACTGCACCGCCCCTCGCAGACCATCCCCCAGGACGAAACGCTGCGGGCCTGCGACGACTTGGTGCGGGCCGGCAAAGTGCGCTACATCGGCTGCTCGACCCACCCCGCGTGGATGGTGATGGAGGCGCTGGCGACGAGCGAAAAGTACGGCCTGGTGCGCTACATCAGCGAACAGCCACCCTACAATCTGTTGGATCGCCGGATCGAAAACGAGCTGGTTCCGTTGGCCCTGAAGCACGGACTGGCGCTGCTGCCCTGGTCGCCCCTCGCGGGCGGCATCCTGGCCGGCCGCTATCCGGTGGACGCGGCAGAATACTCGGAGGGGTCACGTGCGGCGCGCGCCGGCGCGATGTTCCAGGCCCGCGTCAGCCGCAAGGGCCGCGAGGTCGCCGCGAAAGTCATCGAGATGGCGCAAGCGCGGGGCCTGACCGGCTCGCAACTCGCGCTGCTCTGGGTGAAGGATCAGCCCGGCATCACGTCGCCGATCATCGGCCCGCGCACGATGGCGCACCTCGAAGATGCGCTCGGCGTGCTCGAGGTGCAGCTTGCCGACGCCGACCGGCCGCTTTTCGACGCGCTGGTGCATCCGGGCAACGCCGTGGCCGACTTCCATAACAGCAACGACTGGATGAAAGCGCGGGTGACGGACTGACGCGGTGCGGGGTGCAGTTGTGACAAGGTGAAGGGGTGACTAGCAGCCTGTCGGAGAGGCATGTCATGTGGGTCCGTTGCGATCAGGTGGCAGTATCACGCGTCAGTATTACATGCGTAAACGTTTGTGTGTGCCATATGTATGCTGCGAGACCACTTAGAGCGGACGATGCGTGGCGCAGCACCGCATGCACGGTACGTTTTGCGGGCGGCAGGCGCGCCGAACGAAGCGTGGCGCCTTAGTTCGCGGTTAAGACGTGTAACCGCTTAAGGTTGAAGGCCAGGCACACCAGACACCATTCGCCCGCGACGGCCGCCAAACCGCGGAGCGAAAACTGCCGAAAGCCCAGGGTTTCCTTGATGATGCCAAACACCGGTTCCACGGTGCATTTGCGCAGGCGGTAGATCGCTTGGCCGAGTTCGCTGCGCAGCTTGTAGGCCATCTTGACTATGGTAGTATGATTGACCCAGGTAGAACAAAAGTTCGTATGTGGTGTTTACCATGACTGAGATCACAACAACCAACCGTTTAACCATCTTGTTGGGCCATCTCCAGGCGGCCACCGGGCGGCGAGTCACCCTGCGCGGGCTGGCGACCCAGGCCGGCGTGCCCAAAGACCTGGTCTACCGGCTCGATGCCGGCGAGGCACGTTACATTGAACTGGAGGCCCTCGCCAGCTTATGCCACGTGCTTGATTGCACACCGAGCGATATCCTGGTGTGGAACGGCAACGGTGACACGGCGACAGGGTGACACGGTGCGATGGACTGTCGTTGCGCCAACGGCAAGTGACTGACCGACCAACTTACCCGCCTTTGGCGTACCAATCTACCAGCTTACCAATCTACCAACTATGCCAAACACCAACCCCT
>CAZYHE010000372.1:0-1484 GCA_964647225.1 uncultured Anaerolineales bacterium | reverse complement strand
TCAACATCCTGGGTACCGGCGGGTTCGGCAATCTACAGCGCCATCACATGGCCGTGCTGCTGCGCATCTATGACCTGGCGGAGTTCAACCGCTTCGGGCTGACGCGCGAAATCGTGCTGGCCGAGATCGTGGACTATCTGGGGGACGCGCAGGCGGCGGCTGAGGTCGCGGCGTCGGCCGCCGCCGATAGCGATGCGGGACTCACAAGCGAGAAATCGCTGCAGGAGTTCGCGAGTTGGATGCTCCGCAGGCTGGCGGAGTCGGGCTGGATCGAGCGCGAACAGAGCGCCGACTACACCGAATATATCATCCTGCCCGACTACGCTTTCACCTTGCTGGAGGCGTTTCGCGCCATCGGCCAGCAACGACCGCGCGAGTATTCCGGCCAGCTTTACGCGGCGCACCAACTCCTCACCAGCGAACACGAGGAGTTCTCCCCCGCGCTGGCCGTCACGCAGGCCTACGAAAACGTGCGCGGCATGGCCCGCGGCCTCAACGAGCTTAACCAAAACATCCGCCGCTACACCGAGCACGTCACCAAAGACAAACCCGTGCCTGAGCTGATGCGGTTGCAGTTCGATGATTACGCGCCAGCCCTGGGCGCGGCCTATCACGCGCTCAAGACCAGCGATCACATTTCGCGCTACCGCCGCGACATCGTGGATCGCCTGGAGGGGTGGCTGCTGGATGACGCGTGGCTCGACCGCGCCGCGGGCGATCTGGCGACCCAGCGCCGGCTGACCCCCGGCCAGGCCGAGCATGAGATCAGCCACGCGCTGCGTTTCATCGTCACTCAGTTAGAGGGGCTGGACCCGCTCTTGGCCGAGATTGATCGGCGGCACACACAGTATCTGCGCACGTCGCTGCGCCAGGTGCGCTATCAGATGGGCAGCGCCGACGGCAATTTCAAAGAGCGGTTGGTCGCGCTGGCGCAAGGGTTAGCCCGCCTGGGCGATGGCGGACTGGACCTCCTGCCCGAAGATGCACCCAGCCCACGACAGACCCCCGTGCATGCACCCGATCGCGACAGCTTCTACACCATGCCCACCGCCCGCGCGCCGTTCGACCCGGCGATCCTCGCCCGGCCACTGCTCGACCCGCGCGACGCCGAAGCGATGCGCCAGATCGCCTTGCGCGAGATCGGCGCCGGTATCACGCCGCTGCGGATCCAGCAGTTCGTCAGCCGCTTCTTCAACGGCCATCTGCGCCTGCACGCCGCCGAATTGCCGCCCGATTTCTACGCCGATATGCAGTGGGCCATCTTCGCCCTGGCCTACGGCCACCATCCCGAGGTCAGCTACGGCGTCGAAGCCGCTCTCGGCGACCCGGTGGAGATTGGCCCGTACCGCGTACAGCCCTTCGTGTTGGTGAAACACGCGAACGGCAACGGACACCACCGGGGGGACAAGTAGACAGGGAAACAAGGAGACAAGGGAGTGCGGCGGGCAAATCGGCCGCTGCGAAACCCTTGTCTACCCGTCTAC
>CAZYHE010000371.1:0-5183 GCA_964647225.1 uncultured Anaerolineales bacterium | reverse complement strand
CCCCTTCGTCCCCGGCGAAGTCGTGATCGGCTGGCAGCCGGAGTCTGCCGCGCGGGCGCAAGCCCAGCCCGGCCGGCTCGACGTGGATCGCGCCAGCCCCGCGTGGCGCACGGCGGCCGCGTCTCTGGCGGCGCGCGCTGGCCTGGCGGTGCTCGATCTCGTCCCCGAATATGGCCTGGCGCGGCTGGCGGTTCCCCCCGGTGGGGAGGCCGCGGCCATCGCGCGCCTGTCAGCCTTGCCCTGGGTGACCCATGCCGGGCCGAACTACCTGGCCCAATCCGCCGACTACCCGAACGACCCGCGCATCGGTGAGCAGTGGCACATGCGGCGAATCGGTGCGCCCGCGGCCTGGGATTTGACGTTTGGCAGCTTTTCCCTCGTCGTCGCGGTGATTGATTCCGGCGTGGACCTCAGTCATCCTGAGTTCGCCGGCCACCTGCTGTCGGGGTTCGACTACGTCAATTGGGACGACACCCCCAACGATGACAACGGCCACGGCACACACGTCACCGGCATCATCGCGGCGGAGGCCAACAACAACAGCGGCGTCGCGGGGCTGGCCGCCAATGTCAAGATCTTGCCGCTGAAGGTGCTGGACAGCCAGGGCGGCGGGAACTATTACAACATCAGCATCGCGATCCGCCGCGCCGCCGACAGCAACGTCCGGGTGATCAATCTGAGCCTGGGCGGGTTCAGCGATGATGTGATCCTGCAGGACGCGATCAAGTACGCCACCGACCGGAACATCTTTGTCGCCGCGGCAGCCGGCAACTGTGGGACGGGCGGAGACGGATGCACGGCTGGGGTCAATCCAATCTACTACCCGGCGGCATATGCGGGCGCGTTCGCCGTGGCCGCCTCCGATCACTTCGACAATTGGGCCAACTACTCCGGCTACAAGTATTATGTGGCGCTGGCCGCACCGGGCGGGCTGAGCGGAGACGAAATCGTGAGCACGCTGCCCGGTGGCTATGGCTGGAAATTCGGCACTTCGATGGCGACCGCGCAGGTGTCGGCTGCGGCGGCCCTGGTGCTGACGTATCAGCCGGCCGCGACTTACACGCAAGTGGCCGACATCCTGAAGAACACCGCGGATAAGGTCGGCCCCTACACCTACGTCGGCGGCCGCAACGATTGGTTCGGCGCGGGCCGGCTCAACGTGGGGCGCGCGGTGCGCTGGGCCTATCCGCCGTGGTTGCGATCCACCGTTACTTCCCACTGGTTCCTCCTGGGCGGTCCCATCACGCAGGCCAGCATCACGCTGCCCATCCTCAACGAGAGCGATCAGCCGGTGACGTGGCAGGCGACCGAGCTAACGGGCGCGTCCTGGCTCCGGCTGACGCCCGGCCGGGGCGTGACCTCCTTCAGCGCGGCCGACACGCTGACCCTCCAGGCCGGCCCGACGGCGTTGGCGCCGGGCGAATACGATGCCATCGTCCAGGTGCGCGCTATCCCGTCCGCCGCGGCCAGCTTCCAGATCCATGTGACGTTGAAGGTCGCCGGCGGGGTGCAACGAAACTTCAACCCGCTGTTCGCCAATCAGATGCAAGCCGCGCAGTGGGTGGATCCAGCCGCCGGCGGCATCGCGATCTATCCGACCAACGACACCCCCCATCGGGTCGGGCTGCCTTTCCCGGTGACGTTTTACGGGCAGAGCCGCAACGCGCTCTCGGTCTCTTTCAAGGGCTACGTCTCCTTCACCCAACCGGGTTCCGGCGCGACCGTCGCCCAAAGCACCTGTTTGCCTACCGCCGCGCTGCCGAACGATGCCATCTACGCGTTGTGGCAGGATTGGAATCCGGCCTTCGGCGGGCAAGTCTTCATCCACTACCCCGACGCGGATCGGTTTGTGGTGACCTGGTTTCAGGTGCGGCGTTTCTTGGGCGATCTGCCTCACTCTTTCCAGCTTGTGCTCTTCCGCGATGGCGGGCTGACGCTCCAATATCGCGCGGTGCAGACGCCGGTGCAGGGCACGATCGGGATCGAGAACTGGGATGGCACGGTTGCCACGCAAATCGCCTGCAACGGCGTCGGGCGCTTGCCGGCCGCTGGCGATGCTATCTCGTTGACTGCGCAATTGCCCTGGGGGCCATAAAAGCCGCCGAATGAATTCGGGGCGAAGGGGCGATCCGCCGCGAGGTCGGCCTGCGCCGACCTCGCGGCGCGTCCCCGCAGGGGGACGCCCGGCCGCAGGCCCCTCAGCCGCGATTTCAATCGCCCTATCTCTCCGCGTCATTTCCATACATTCAACGTCATCATAGGTACACGAAGCTCAAGAACATGGGCAGGGATGCGCGCGTCTTGATCTCGGCGCGTTGTTTTGCCGCGTTGGACCGCTTCGTGTGAAAGGGAGTACCGTATGGCTCGCAAGGCGCCGGTCTGGGCTGTGTTGGCAACGCTGTTCAGCGTGATTGCGGTGATCGGAGTATCGCTTCCGGGCACGACGGCGCAGGCGGGCGCACGGCACGACCGTGCCCCGTCGGCGATGGCTGCGGCGGCGGGAGATGGCTGGCGCTCTGGCGGGCCGTTCGGCGGCATTGCCCAGGCCCTGGCGCTCTCGCCCGATTTTGCGAGCGACGGTCTGGCGTTCGCCGGCGGATGGCGAGACGGGCCGAACGGGATGACGGGCGGGTATGGGATCGTCAAGACCACGGATCGGGGCGCGACTTGGGCGCCGGTCTTCACCGACCCGCCGTGGACGCAACTCGCCGTGTTGGATCTGGTGATCTCCCCCGGCTTCACCGCCGACGGGATGGCCTTTGCCGCGACCGACAGCGGCCTGCTGCGCACGCGGAATCGCGGCGCGACGTGGGAACGTCTTGCGGGCGGGCTGCCGGCCGCCGGCAATGACCCGACCGCCGATGACGTGAGCCGCGTCTATCTGGCGCCGAACTTCGCGGCCGAAGGCACGCTCCTGGCGCTCTTCGCGAACGGCGGGCTGTTCATCTCCCGGGATCGCGGGGACACGTGGGCCAACGCGCCGGTCGTGGCCGTCGCCGCGGCCGCGTTCTCACCGGATTATGCGACCAACGGCCGGCTCTTCGCAGTGGTATCGGGGGGCGGTTCGGTTGGGTTGCTCCTGACGCGCTCCACCGATCGCGGCGCATCATGGCAAGTTGTCCAGCCATTGGCTGGCAGCCAGGCCACGGACCTCCTGGAAACGACCGAGGGCGCGCTCCTGGTGGCAACCGAGGGCGGGGTCACACGGTTGACGTTGGCCCCGGTCACGGCCGCGCCGGTCGCCGCGCCAAGCATCGGCGCCGCGGTGCGGCGGATGGCCGTTGCGGGCGACCACATCTACGCGGCGGCCGAGAACGGCCTTTTCATCACCCTTTCCGATGGCCGGGCATGGCAGCGCTACGCCGACACCCCGGCGACCGCTTTTCGCTCCGTCGCCACGTGTCCGCAGTGGGGGCGCTGTCACGCGCTGATGGCGGGCGGCTACAACGGCGTCCTGGGCACGCTGGATGACAACCTGGAGCCGTGGCGCTGGCTGGGCGGCCTGCGCGTCGTGGCCGCGTTGGCGGTGGCCGCATCGCCGGCCTACGCGACAGACGGTACGCTGTTTGCCGGGACCGACGCGGGCCTCTTCCGCAGCACAGACCGCGGCGTCACCTGGCGGCTGCTGACCCCCGGCGAACGACCCGACCACGATTCGCTTTTCTCCCAGGTGCGCGTCTCGGCTTCCTACGCCACCGATGGGACGGTCTTCGCTGCCTACGGGGATCGGGTCAGCGGCCGCCGCGGGTTGTATCTGTCCACGGATCGCGGCGAGACGTGGACGGCCCTGTTTGCGCCGTTCGCGCTCGATCAGCCGATGGCGCTGGCCGTGTCGCCGGCCTATCGCACCGACCGGACGATTTTCGTCGCTCAGGAAGACACGCTCCACAAGACCACGGATGGCGGCGCCACCTGGCGGGACATCCCGATTGCGCCCGCCGGCACATACTTCACCCCGATGCGGCTGGAGGTTTCGCCGGCCTATGCGGCCGACCACACCCTCTTCGCGTCGGGTTGGGGCGGCGTGCGGCGCTCCACCGACGGCGGCGAGACTTGGAGCGATATGCGCGCCGCAGCCCCCGCGTATGGCCTGGCGATCTCCCCCGACTATGCGGCCGACCGCACCGTCTGGCACACCTTCCGGGCGATGGAAGGGGCCGGCGATGGCTCGCCCGATTCGGCGGTCCGGCGTTCGATCAACGGCGGGGCAAGCTGGGATTGGGCGACGGCCGGTCTGCCCGGCGTCTATGAGCCATTCCCCGTGCCGCTGGCGGCCTCGCCGGCCTCCGATCAGACCCTCTTCACGGCGTTGCGCGGGCCGCTGACCGCCGGATCGCAGCACAGCCTGTACCGGAGCCTCAACGCCGCGACCTCGTGGCAAGACCTAGGCGCGGCTCCCGGCAACCCCGACCCGGCCGATCTGGCGGTCTCGGCGGATGCCTCGGGCCGCCTGACTGCGCATCTTGCCACGGCGGCGGGCGTTTGGCACACCAGCGCCCAGTGCGAGGATCGTGTCGTGAACGGCGGTTTCGAGGCGGATCTGGCCTGGGAGTTGCCGAACACGGCCTATCCGGCCGGTTACAGCGCCAGCCAGGCCCATACCGGGGCCAGGAGCCTGCGCACCGGCATCGTATCTGGGCCAGATGTCTACAGCTATTCGACGGGCCGGCAGGTCGTGACGATCCCGGCCGGCGTCGCGAGCGCAGTGTTGAACTTCTGGTGGTATCCGCTCTCTGCCGAGCCGCCGGCCGCTGTTACGGCCAACAGCGGTCCGCCACCCGACATTGCGCGCGTCCTGGCCCAGGGTGTTCTCCCCCAGGGGACGCTGGCGGGCGATTGGCAATATGTGCTGGTTTACGATGCGGACGGCGTCCTGTTGGCCCCCAGGCTGTGGACGCGCAGCAACGCGCAGGCCTGGCAGTCGGGGCAGCTCGATCTGACACCCTATCGCGGCCAGGCCGTTACGCTGGTCTTTGGCACGTTCAACGATGGCGATGGCCGCCGCAGCGCCATGTTCATGGATGATGTGGCGCTGACCACCTGCTGGCCCGCGCCTCTGCCGACGCCGACTGCGACGCAAACGCGCACCGCGACCCCTTCGGCCACGCCAGGCCCATCGCCGACCGGGCTGCCGCTGCAATATCGCTTCTTCCTTCCCTATGCCATGCTCGAATACGGGGCGC
>CAZYHE010000370.1:0-5191 GCA_964647225.1 uncultured Anaerolineales bacterium | reverse complement strand
ATCGCCGAGGAGGCGCTGGCGCTGATCGAGGTCGAGTATGAGCCGCTGCCGCCGGTGCTCGATGCGGCCGCGGCCATGCAGCCCGGCGCGCCGATCCTGTTGGACGACCTGCGGACGTCCGAGTTCGGGCAAAAAGGCGCCGAGCCGACCAACGTCGCCGAGCACATCCGCGCCCAGCGGGGCGACTTGGCGCAAGGCTTCGCCGCGGCCGATGTGATCGTCGAGCGGGAGTTCACCACCAGCACGGTGCATCAGGGCTACATCGAGCCGCAGACCGCCACCGCGCTCTGGAACAGCGACGGCGCGATTACCATCTGGACGAGCACCCAGGGCGCGCACAGCGTCCGCGACCAGGTGGCCGAGGTGCTGCAATTGCCCGTCTCCCGCTTCAAGGTCGTGCCGATGGAGATCGGCGGCGGCTTCGGCGGCAAGATCAGCATCTACCTGGAACCACTCGCCGTGCTCCTCTCGCGCAAGGCCGGCCACAAGCCGGTCAAGCTGGTGATGAACCGCGCCGAGGTGCTGATGGCGACCGGGCCGACCTCCGGTTCGGTCATCCGTGTGAAGATGGGCGCGACGAACGCGGGACACATCACCGCGGCCGAGGTGTGGATGGCCTACGAGGCGGGCGCGTTCCCCGGCTCGCCGGTCGGCTCCGGGATGAACGTCATCCTCTCGCCCTACCGCATCGAAAACCTGCTGATGGATGGCTATGACGTGGTGGTGAACAAGCCCCGCGCTTCGGCCTATCGGGCGCCGGGCGGCACCAACGCCGCCTATGCGGCCGAAGCGGTGATTGACGAGTTGTGCGAGAAGCTGGGGCTGGATCCGCTGGAGTTCCGGCAGCTCAACGGTGCCAAGGAAGGTGATCGCCGCGGCGATGGGCCGGCCTACCGCCGCATCGGCTATCTGGAGACGGTGCAGGCGATCCAGGCCAGCGAACACTACCGCACGCCGTTGACCGGCCCCCATCGCGGCCGCGGGGTCGCGTCCGGCTACTGGGGCAACTGGGGCGGCAAATCCTCCGTCTCGGCCAGCGTCAACTCCGACGGTCAGGTGAGCCTGGTGGAAGGCTCCACCGACATCGGCGGGTCGCGCACGAGCATCGCGATGCAGTTGGCCGAAACGCTCGGTATCTCCGAGCAGGCGGTCAAACCGACCGTCGTGGACACCGATTTGGTGGCCTACAACGACGTGACCGGCGGCAGCCGCACCACCTTCGGCACCGGCTGGGCTGTCTACGAGCTGGGGTTGAAGCTCAAGGAAGAGATGACCGCCCGCGTGGCCGAGTTGTGGGAAGTCGAGCCGGCAGAAGTGACCTATGCGGACGGCGTCTTTGTGGCGGGTGAGCAGCGGATGACCTTCAAGGAGGCCGCGGCGAAGCTCAACGAAGACCGGCCGATCATGGCGAGCGCCACGACCCACGCCCAGGAGTACGGCCCCGGCTTTGCGACCCACTGCGTGGATGTCGAGGTGGACCCGGAGACGGGCAAGGTGACGATCCTGCGCTACACCGCCGCGCAAGACGTGGGCCAGGCCGTCCATCCGAGCTACGTCGAGGGGCAGATCCAGGGCGGCGTGGCGCAGGGGATCGGCTGGGCGCTGAACGAGGAGTACGTGTACGACAGCCAGGGGCATCTGCTGAACGCCAGCCTGCTCGACTACCGGATGCCGGTGGCGCCCGACTTGCCCATGATTGACACGCTGCTGGTCGAAGTCCCCAATCCCGGCCACCCCTACGGCGTGCGCGGGGTGGGCGAAGTGCCGATCATCCCGCCGGCCGGCGCGCTGGCGAACGCGATCTACCACGCAATCGGCGTGCGGCTGACGCGCCTGCCGATGTCGCCTGCGCAGGTGCTTGAGGCGTTGTGGGCGAAAGCATAACAGGCCGTCGTCGCCGGTAGAGACGTTGCATGCAACGTCTCTACCGGCGACGACCGACAGATCATGGCGACCATCTGGATTCCACCCCTCCTGCGCGATCTCACCGGCGGCGCCCCACACGTAGCCGTCCCCGGCGAGAAGGTGCGCGACCTGATCGCGGCGCTCGATGCGCGCTATCCCGGCCTGGCCGCCCGGCTGGTCGAGGAAGGCGATCTGCGCCGCGGTATTGTCCTGACCATAGATGGTATCGCCAACCGCCAGGGCTTGCGCGCCCGCGTCCAGCCCGACAGCGAAGTACACTTCGTCCCCGCCATCGGCGGCGGCTGATCTCCTTCCTTCACTCCTTCCCCCACTCATCGCAAAACTCGTTCGTAAATTCGTCTGTTTGCTACTTGACACAGAACCTTTGTTCTGGTATGATGGCGTCAATAGAACGGACGTTCTGATTCGTTCGATAGGGCAATCGTAGATACGCGCACATAGAGGAGGATTCCATGCCGGCCCTACACTTCGGTTATGCGGACGACTTGACGGAGCTTGAAGCGGCGGCGCTCGCTTACCTGGTTCGCACCGCGCGGCCCGGTTTCTGCCCCAGCCGAGAAGAGATCAGCCAGGCGGTCGGTTTCGGCGGCCGCGGCTATCGCATCACCCGGCTGCTGGATGGCCTGGCCGAGAAAGGCTACATCCGCCTGGAGCCGGGGCGTTTCCGGGCGATCAGCGTGCTGCGCCGGCCCGATGGCCGGCGCTTTAGCTTCGACACGATCTGGGCGCCGCTGGTGGGCCAGATCGTCGCCAGCAAGCCCCTGCCGTCGGTCGGCCAGGCCGACAACCCCTTCGCCGGTGAGGCGATCGAGCTGACGCGCGGCCTCGTGCGCGGGTTGGATGAGGTATTTGCCCTGCGCGTCTCCGGCGACTCGATGATTGATGCGCTGGTGAATGACGGCGACCTGGTCGTCGTCAATGCGACACCCGATGTGTACAACGGCGATATGGTCGCCGCCCGCGTCACGGGCGAGGACGGCCAGGAAGCCACCACGCTAAAGCATTTCTACCGCGAGAACGGTCTCGTGCGGTTGCAGCCGGCCAATCCGCTCATGTTGCCCCTCTATTACCACCCCAGCCAGGTGCATGTTTACGGCAAGGTGGTGCTGGTCATCCGCCAGGTCGGGTGATCGGCGGGCGGCCGCATCGGGTGGGCATGTCGCTGCCTGCGCAACGAGTAATGCGCAACGTGAGGGATTTCTGTCTGCAACTTCTGTCTGTGTCCGTTACGCATTACTCGTTTCTCTTTTCCCTGGAGGCGCGACATGAGCCAGAAATACGAGCTGCAAGCGGCGCGCATCGAAGCGGTGCTGAACGCCCACAAGGTGCCGGCGCGGGTGTGGCAGGCCACCGTGACCCCGCGCTTCGTGCGCTTCGACGTGACCACCGCGCTCGGCACGCGGCTGAACAAAGTGAGCGGCCTGGCCGAGGAGCTGGCCTTCTCGCTGGGCGCGCAGGCGACGCGGGTCTATCGCGAGGGCGGGGTGCTGCACGTCGAGGTGGCCCGCGACACCCCGCGCGCGGTCGAGCTGAGCGGGCTGTGCGCCAAGCTGAGCACGGTGCCGCCCAATTGCGCGGTGCTGGGGGTGGACGAAGGGGGCGTGCCGCTGCTGCTGCGGCTGGACAGCCCGGACGTGGCGCACGTGCTGCTGGCGGGGACGACGGGCAGCGGCAAGACCGCGCTGCTGCGGACACTGCTGCTCTCGCTGGCGATGCACAACCATCCGGGCCGCCTGCAACTCGTGCTGATTGACCCGAAGGGCCGCGGCCTGGCCGATTTGACCGACCTGCCGCACATCTGGCGGCCGCGCGAGTGGCCGGCGGACGGCGGGGTGGTGGCGGGCGTGGCCGAGGCGGCCGGGCTGCTCGATCTGCTGGTGGCCGAGATGGTGCGGCGGGACGCGGTGCGCGGCAGCCAGCCGCGGCTGGTGGTGGCGATTGACGAACTGGCCGACCTGTTGCAGGCGGGGGGCAAGGGGGTGGGCGAGGCGCTGACCCGATTGACGCAGCGCGGTCGCGAGGCGGGGATCCATGTGGTGGCGGCGACGCAGCGGCCGGCCGCGGCGCTGGTGGGCGGGCTGGTGAAGGCCAACTTCCCGGTGCGGCTGGTGGGCAGCGTGGTCAGCCCGGAGGACGCCAAGGTGGCGGCGGGGGTGGGCGGCACGGGCGCAGAGCGGCTGCTGGGGCGGGGCGACTTCCTGCTGGTGGCGAAGGGGCAGGTGATCCGCTTCCAGGCGGCGTATGCGGGCGCGAGCGAACTGTCGGCGGTGGTGGCGCAGGTGCGGGCCGGCGGCCGGCGGCGGCGGAGTTGGCAGGGGGCAGGGGCCAGGGGGCAGGCGTCAGGAGTCGGGAGTCAGGGGTCAGGGGGCGGCGTGTCACCCGGCCACCGTGTCACCGTGTCACCGAGTCACCCCGTCACCGTGTCACCGAGCCGGGGCTGGCTGGGGGAGTGGGCGACATGAACGGACGTACTTTCGTCCCCGTCACCGTGTCACGAACCCCGCACGCCGCTCGTGGGGCCTGTCACCGTGTCACCGTGTCACCGTGTCACCGTGTCACCCCATCAGGGAGGACGGCGCCATGAAACGTGTGATCGTGCCCCTCATGCTCGGTTTCGGCGTCACGCTGGCGCTGGTGATCGGCCAGCGGCTGACCACCGATGCGATGGCGGTGGTGCTGGGGGTGGCGGTCGGCGTGGCGGCAAGCGTGCCGACGAGCGTGCTGCTGATGGCGCTGCTGCGGCGGACGACGCGCGAGGCGAGCTGGCGACCGGAAGCGGCCCCGGCCGCGCCGGCGCCGGCCTATCCCCAGTTTGCGCAGCCGAACATCATCGTGCTGAACCCGGCCGATCTGTTGGGGCAACGGGGCGGGCAGTCGCTGCTCAACCTGCCCCAGCCGCCGCCCCTGGAAGCGCTGCAAGAGGCCGGCCTGCGCCGTCTGCGCGTGGTCGGCGATGACGAAGATTGGCGGTGAGACGTATTGCGTAGTGCGTATTGCGTAGCGCGTTCTGGCGGGTTGAGCGCGCATGCGTTGACTGGCATAGGGTCCGATCTACGGGCGGATATCCGGTAACGATGGGTGATGATTGAGGAGAGTAGAACAATGATGACTTCGACGAATAGCTTACGCGTGACGCTGGCGGCCAACGGCTTCTACCCGCGCGCATTTCAGTGGCAGGGCCAGACCTTGCGCATCCTGGCGGTGGATGCGATCAGCACGCACGGCACGGAGCGGCGTTTCCGGGTGCGCACCCCGGTGGGCAGCT
>CAZYHE010000369.1:0-5235 GCA_964647225.1 uncultured Anaerolineales bacterium | reverse complement strand
CTCACCTGATATTCCGCGCCTTCCAGCCACTCCGCGCTGATCTCGACGCCCCAGCCTGGGCCAGCGGGGATCGCGACCTTGCCGTCGCGCACCTCGAGCGCCGGCGCGTACAACCCTTGCGCCCAGGTGGTCGGCTCGATCGAGAACTCGACGTGCGGCCCGGCATTCGGGATCGCGCCCATCATGTGCAGCGTGAAGATCGTGACCAGCGAAACGTTCGCCGAGTGCGGCACGCACGGCCGCCCGACCTGTGCTGCCATCTCGGCCACGCGCAGCGCCCGGCTCAGCCCACCGACGTAGCAGATGTCGGGCTGGACGATGTCCACCGCGGCCAGGGCGATGATGCGCCGCCACTGTGACAGATCCCAATCCTGCTCGCCCCCGGCCACCGGCACGCGCAAGGCGCGCGCCACTTCGGCGGTCCATTCCAACTCCCAATACGGGCACGGCTCCTCGAAGTGGCCGAAGCCGTGCTCTTCCAGTAGGCGGCCCACTTCGATGGCGCGGGCGGGGGTGAAGCAACTGTTGCCGTCGGCCAGCAGAGTCACGTCGTCGCCGACCGCGCGACGCACGGCGGGGATCAGCGCCTCGGTGCGGCCCGGCCACTGATCTTCGTCGTGGCCGCACACCTTGCCCACCCGCACCTTGAACGCGCCGAAGCCCTGCTCGTCGCGCAACCGCGCCAGCCGGGCCGCCTCGTCTGCGGGCGTGATGTCGCGGCGCATGGACGAGCCGTAGACCGGGAAAGGTCGCGGCGTCCCGCCCAGCAGTTCGCACACGCTTTTCCCCGCCAGCTTGCCGCAACGATCCCACAGCGCAGTGTCCAGCCCGGTCAGCGCCCGGCAGATGTAGGAGCCGGGGAACTTGTACTCAGCCTCGATGATGCGCTCGACCAGCCCGCCGATGTCGGTCGGGTCGGCGCCGAGCGCGTGCGGTGCGATCTGGCGGTGGAAGACCTGCGCCGTGATATCGGCGTTGAACGGCGACATTTGGCCGATCCCCTGTGCGCCGTCGTCCGTCGTCACGCGCACGATGCCGATCTGTCGGCGGGTGAATGTTTCCAGCCGGGTGATTTTCACGTTGCCTCCCTTTGGTTTTGACACCCGCCAACGCGTGGGCTATACTGGCAGCCATGCGTCTGACAGAGGTCTTTTTAGCCCGACTTGGGCTGCTATTGTTGGTATTATGTTCTACAGCGAGCGGATTACCCACGTCTGTGCTGGCTGGCGGTTGCGCCGGCTGTCTCGGCGGCAGTCTGATCGAATGCGACTGGGAGCAGTTCTCCGGCAACGCGCCGGCCGGCTGGTCATCCTACATCCTGGCCGGCAGCGTGAGCTTCACACCCGTGCGCGGCTCCGAATCGCATTCGTCGTTTGGCTCCGCCAGCCTGCGTATGGATTCCCCCGGCCCGTATGTGGCCGGGTTCTTCCGGCAGGTGGGCGGCGTGACCCCCGGCGTGGGCTACAAGGCCTCCGTCGGCTGGGCCGCGCCCTCCAACCCGACCGACTCGTTTGGCCGGCAATTGGGCATTGACCCGACCGGCGGGACGGATCCCAACGCGCCGACCGTCGTCTGGGGGCCGATGCACTTCGGCGATGGCCGCTGTCTCAACTATCCGCTGCCCGATGTCAACGTGGATGTCTCCACCTACGCCAAATCGTCCACGATCACCGTCTTTGTGAAGGTAGATCACAACCGGTCGGCCCCTGGCAGCATGATCTTTCTGGATGCCGTCAGCCTGGTGGTGGATCCTTCCTTGCCGCCGGCCACCCCCGTGCCGCCCACCGCCACGCCCATTCCCATCCCACCGACCCGGCCGCCCGTCACCGCCGCGCCGACCGCGACCCCGACTGCTACCCCGACGTCGACCGCGACAGCCACGCCAACCTCGACGCCGACGGCGACCGCCACGCCGACGCCGACGATCACCCCCACGCCGACGGCGACCGATACGCCGACCGTGACGCCCAGCTCGACCCTGCCGCCCCGGCCGACCGCCACGCCGGGCGCGCCGGTGGACGGTTTAAACCGTCAGCCGGCGCCGGACAAGCCAGTGGCCGGCGGATTCCTCTATGGTGGGCTGGGGGCATTGGCAGGGGCGGGCATGTTGGCCGGCGTCTTGATGGTCGTGCGGCGCCGCTGAGGCAGGGTCAGGCCGCGATCTTCACCAGTCCACACTCCACGATGGCGGGGTCGGTGGTCAAGAGCGGCAGGTTCAGTGCGCGCGCCGTGGCCGCGATGATGCGGTCGGGCAGTTCGGGCACGACGGCCGGGCCGAAGTCGGCTACGGTGCGGGCTGTGCCAAGATCGAGCGGCACAACACAGATGCCCGCGCCGGATGCATCGGTCAATCGGAGCAGTTGGGCCAGGATTGGCCGGGACACCTTCTGACGATCGGCCAAAAAGACGGCCTCCACCAGGACAATGCTCGGCACCAAAATTTGTGCATGACCCTCTTTGGCAAGACGAAAGGCTGTTTGCGCTACCTTCGGGAGCCGGCGATCCTGCGTCAGGTACCACAACAGGCATTGTGTATCCGTTACAAAACGACTCATTCGGTCTCCGTGTAGTACTTGCGCCACATGTCACGCCTGGCTTCGGCGATGAACTCAGGTGAGAAATCGTAGCCTTTGAACAACCCATCTAGCCTGATCGCATCAGTAGGGTCGTATTCTGGTTTTGCCTCTTTTATCTTTGTCTTGCGCGGCTTGGATTTGAAGTGTAGGAACTCGATGAATTTCTCCAACTCCGGCAAGGTTTCCTGCGGCAGTTCCAGGATCTCTTGTTGGAGCTTCTGGGTCAACGCCATTCCCTCAGCAATCATGGTGCGCCTCCATATTTGCGATTCGTGCTGCCATTATAGTCGCACAGTCGGTCAACCGGCAAACGCCGATTATTCCTCCTCATTTTCCGCGGCCGCGCGTTCCGCCTCGCGCTTCGCCATCGCCAGCTTGCCCAGGTAGGCCCGCCGCTTCTTCTCCGGCATCCAGCCCAACGACTCGTCCCCGGCCGCGATCTTGCGAGCGAAGACCAGGAACGCGCTGTGCGCGATCATCCGGTCTTCGGGGCGGAGCCGGGCGGGCACGGGTTTGTAGGGCCGCACTAGCACCTCCTCCACGCTGAGATCGCCGAACGGCCGGCCTTCCAGCCCCTCCAGCAGCGCGCTGACCTGGTTGGTCGTCGGCACGAGCGCGCCGAAGAAGCCGCTGCCCTTCAGGGCCATCCAGGCATGATCCAGGAAGACCCACGGCTCGCGTACATCCAGGAAGAGCGCGTCCACGTCCAGCTCGTGGAAGCCACCGGTGATGTCCTCGTTGTACAACGTGATATACGGGAGCAACCCCAGATCGGCCAGGTTTTGCCGCGCGACCTCGAAGGAGTCGGGCCGCGTCTCATAGCTGAATACGCGGCCGGTCGGCATCACCGTGCGCGCCAGGATGAAGGTCAGGCCGCCGCTGCCTGTGCCGGCCTCCACGACCGTGCGGCCCGGATAGAGGCTCAGGCGCAACACGATCTGCGCGGCGTCTTTGCCATAGATGATCTGCGATGAGCGCGGCAACTCCTGGATCAGGTCGTTGGTGGATGGCTCCAACGCCAGGTAAGCGGTGTCATGTTGGGTGTGCAGCGTGCGCCCCAACGGCTGGCCGATCAAGTCGTCGTGAGCGATGCTGCCCTTGTGCGAGAACCACTGCTCGCCGTGCTTCAGCCGGATCAGGTAGCGTTTGCGGTCGGGGCTGACCAGGAGCACCAGGTCGCCCTCGTTGGGTACGGACATCAAGAGCCTCATTTCCATGGATTGAGTGTTGCAAGTATTATACGTGAGCGAGGGCGCTTTCGATAATTACACTAGCCTCCTTATGGTTGCCCGCCCGCATGGAAGCGCTGCACCGGCCCGACCGGCTCCTCGCCGGCCTGCCAGCCTTCGGTGAAGCGACCCCCGGTGTACTCACCGATCACCCGCCGCCAGAACGCCTGGGCCGGCAGGTTGGCGGCATCCTGGTTCACCTGCCAGCGGCCGGGGAACAGGTCGAAGATGGCCTGCGCGGCGGTCCGGCCCACCCCCAGGCGCCGGTATTTGCGCAGCACGAAGAACTCGGCAATGGCATGCCCTGTTGTTTCGGGCATAGAATCGAGCGGGTTCTCATCTATCTCCATCGTGCGCACCAGGGCGAAGCCGGCCAACCCGCCGTCCACCTGGATCAAGAAAGCGTGGCGGCCCGGCTCCGTCCAGTAGTGATCCAGGTAGACATAACCGTAGCGGCCATCGGCGCCGATTTCGACGTCATCGAACGCGGAGAATTCGTAGAGGTAGAGTTCCAGGAGTTGCGCCAGCGTCTGCCTCTCGGCGCGACTGGCTGGGACGAGGCGCACCGCCGCGCGATCAACGGGCGCGCGGCGGCGCTCGTTATCTTGTTGTGCCAGATACGTGCGAATGGCTCTGTCGGTATACGGCTCGATGCCCGGAACAGTGGGGCTTGCTGTCGGCAGGCGCAGCGCCTCGTCTACCGTGACCCAGACGTACTCCTGCGCCTCGTCGTTCAGGCGCACCGCGGTCGCATCGGTGCGGCAGGCGAAGTCGAAGAAGATGAAGTGCCGCGGTCGCCAGAAGGCCGGGTCGTGGATGAACTCCTGGATGCCGACGAACCGGATATCATAGATGCTGAGGCCGGTCTCTTCGGTTATCTCGCGGCGGAGCGCGGCCTCCAGCGTCTCGCCCAACTCGACATGACCGCCGGGCACGACGTACTTGCCGGCCCACTTGTGGGAGCGCATCAAAAGCAGACGGCCGTCGGGATCGAAGATCAGCGCACCGACGGTCGGTTCGGGGTAGTGTTGGGTGGGTTGCATCAGCGTATCGGCTCCTTCAGAGTAAAAGCGGCGGTCCATGCGATCCCTGCGCCGATCGCACATATTGCTGGTGCGGTGGGCCGTGGGATGGGCATCGGCCTGGGCGAATTGCGACTCAGGAAACGGGTCAACGCGCGGCGCCCGCGGCCGCGTCTCACCAGGCCCGGCGGTACTGGAACGGCACGGCCAGCTCCTGGCCAGCTCGCGCGCGGCGCGCAGCGGGAAGTACGGGTCGCGTAGCGACTGCCGGCCGATCAGCACGGCGTCGGCCTGGCCCGTCTCGATGATCTCCTGCGCGTGGCGCGGCGCGGTGATCAGCCCGACCGCGGCGGTGGCGATGCCGGCCTCCCGGCGGATGCGGGCCGCGAAGGGGACCTGGTAGCCCGG
>CAZYHE010000368.1:0-5250 GCA_964647225.1 uncultured Anaerolineales bacterium | reverse complement strand
GGCGGCAAACAGACGATGCGGTTCGAGTCGGTGCAGGCGTTTTTTGCGCGGGGGTGATGACATGGCCGCGCCGCTGTCTGGGCAGATGACGGGCCACATCACGCCGACCGATAATTCGGGCAAGCGGTTCGGCTTGCCATTGTTTGTGACATGCGGTAGAATCTGGTAAACGTAAACAAACAGGAACAGCCAGGCCAAGCACCCCAGTCCGGCTGTATCCGGTTCTTCCAAAGAGGGAATCAACGCATGCCACAAATGGAGCCGGCATCCGCTCCCGGCCATCGTGCCCGCCTGCGCCAGCGTTTCCTGGCGGATCCGGCCGCGCTATCGGACGTTGAGCTGCTGGAACTGGTGCTGACCTTCGTCATCCCGCGGCAGGACGTGGCCCCGCCGGCCGGGGCGCTGCTCGACCGCTTCGGCAGCCCAACCGGTGTGCTGGCGGCATCCTTTCGTGAGTTGTTGGAGATCGCAGGCATCGGCGAACAGACGGCGCTCTTTTTGCAGGCCATAGGGCAGTTTGCACACCCTATCGTGGCACACGCCGATCCGTCACCGAAGGCGCCGGAGCAGGGTGAACGTGCGCTGCCTCTGCAGGCGGGCCTGTTCCCCGCGGAAGCTGCGCTGCCGGCCGGCCGCGATCCAGCAGAGGAGGATGCCGAGCCGGCGCCCGCGGCGATCCGCACCTTTGCCGACGACGAGTCCGCCAATTCTCTGGTCTTCCTCCCACAGGCTGCCCGATTTGCCACACTGGAGGCCTTCAAGACTCACCTGAGCGAACGCCTGCCCTATAACTCCGCCTCGACGCGCCGACGCCGGGCCAACTATATGCTGGCTCGCTTCTACCGCGATGACAAGTTGGATACCCCGCTGACATTCTTCGCGGCCCAATGCGCCTCGCCGGAGGATCTCAAGCCGGCGATCTTTTATCATCTGCTGGCCGCCGAGCCGTTGGCCGCCCGGGTGGCAGACGACCTGGTCTGGCCTGCGCTGCCCGTGGGGCGGCTGGGGCGAAGGGACATTCGGGAATTCGTCCTGCGACTCCTGCCCGATCTGGGTGCGGCGTCCCAAGCGAAGGTGCTTCAGGCCATCTTCAACATTTACACCATGCTGGGCGTCGGTGTGGGGGCGGAAGACCGGGATGTGCTGCGTTTCCAGGCGCATGCCGGCACGCTGGAGGGGCTGCTGTACGTGCTGACCGCTGAGTTCGCCGGGCCGGGCATGTACACCTTCGAGGCGCTGGAGGCCAGCCCGGTCCGCCGTTGGCTGCTGTGGGACCGCGACTGGCTGCGCCGGCAACTCGCCAACCTGGCCGATCTCGGCATCATCAGCAAGGTCAGCGAAATTGACACCGTCCGCCAGTTTACCTTGCCGTTCGACCAGATGACGGCGCTGCGGCGTTATTTCGGCAACCCGCGGCGCGGGACGGTGGCGTTGCGGGAGAAATTGTAGGGCCGATTGGTAATCGGCCCGCGGGCCGGTTGCCAACCGGCCCTACGTGGGGAAGCCATGAAACTGACTGCGACACAGATCATCAGCGAGCTGCGGAACCGGCTCCAGGTGGACATAGGCCGGCACCTGTTCGGCGTGCTGGGCAGCTATGCCAGCCTGGACAGCTTCGAGCGCGCCCACCTGGCCGAAGCCCGCGACGTGGACGGCGCGTCTCTTCCTGCGCCGCTCAACCTGAACCGCGCCCTGCTGGACAGCATCGCCGATGATGATCTGAAACGCCTGATCCGGGATGAGGCGCGGCAGCCGCTGGCGACGCAACGCCGCCTCAACGAGCATCTGGCGACCCTGCTGACAAGCCAGTTGCGTGAGGCGCGTTTCCTCATCGTCAAGCAGATCGAGCTGATCTTCGCCTACGAGTTGGAGCTGACCATCTTTCGCACCTGCGCGACCAACGACAAGCACATCCTGCTCCTGTTGCCGGGCGAGCGCCGGGGCGACCGGATCACGCTGTTCCACGAGGCGGAGGCGCGTTTCCAGCGCACCCTGCCCGATAACCTGCTCTCCGATAACCACCTGTGGGAGTTGTAGGGCCGGTTGCCAACCGGCCTGACGTGGGTAACGCTACGGGCCGGTTGCCAACCGGCCCTACATGGAGATGAGCCATGCCCAATCCGCCCAAGCTGTTCCAGCGCAAGCCGCTGAACGAAATCACCGCCGTCCCCGACAGCATCATCAGCGTCTACGTGGTGGAGAACCACATTTGGGCTGAGGGCGGGGCGAAGGGGGCGCGGGCGGCGCGGGAGGTCGAGCGGCGCACCGTGGAGGAGTTCCTGATCCAGCCCGTGCGGCCCTTCCTCAAGGACATCCTCCGCCAGATCGCCGCGCCCTATACGCCGGGGCGCAGGGACAATCCCATCGGCCAGGGCTATTGGATCCAGGCCGAGTTCGGCTCCGGCAAGTCGCACCTGTTGTCGTTCATCGGCGCGCTGGCGCTGGGCGGCGAGGCGGAATGGAAGATCATCCAGGAGAAGGAGGCGCGGGCGGGCGTGGACCGCCGCGAAAGCCTCTACCGCTTCTGGGAGGACGGGCTGGCGCGCAAGACGCAGAAGTCCAGGGGCATCTTCGTGGCGGTGCAGACGCTGGTGGGCCAGGGCGGCGGCGGCATCGGGGTCAGCGGCGCGGGCAAGACGCTCACCGAGTACGTGCTGGACGCGGTCGCCGACCAGTTCTACATCGAGAACGGCCGCTCGCTGCCCCTCTACCCCGTCGAGATGCTGGCCGAGCGGTTCCTGAAGACCGACGATTTCGAGCGCTATCGCCGCGACCTGGCGAAGTTCCTCAAGGATCCCGCCTACTTCGACGAGGAGAAACAGCAGGAGCTGCCCGCGTTCCTGGACGCCCTGCAAAACAACCCCGATCCGGGCGTGCAGCGCGATTGCGGGCAGACCCTCTGGGATTTCTACGACCGCTATCTGAAGATGCGGCCGCAGATTCCGCTGGAGACCGAGGCGGTGCTCAAGCAGATGGTCGAGCGCCTGCTGGCCGAGGGCTACGCCGGGCTGCTGCTGATCCTGGACGAGGTCTCGCTCTTCATGAAGGGCCGCGCCGAGGGCCAGCGCATCGAGGACGAGAAGGCGCTCGTGGTGCTTTCCAACCGGCTGGCCAAGATGGAGTGCCTGCCGGTGTGGACGGTGTGCGCGGCGCAGCAGGCCATCGAGACCACCATGCCGGGCATCAAGAACATCCTGGCCCGCGAGCGGCTGGACCCAATCGCCCTGCTGAACACGCACGACGCCTACTACGACATCGCGCTGGCGCGCGTGCGGACGATCACCGAGCCGGCCGCGGTGGATCAGTACTACGAGGATTACAAACGCAGCTTCTCCTGGCCGGCTGCGGTCGGCCGCGACGCCTTCGCCCGCTTCTTCCCCTTCTACCCGCCCAGCCTGGAGGTGGTGCGCGCGGTCTCGATGAACCTGACCACGGTGCGCTCGGCGCTTTATTTCATGCTGGAAACGCTGCGCCGGCAGCGCAAGGGCGAGTCCCGCGAGTTGATCACCCACTGGACCCTGTTCGACGACGTGGTGAGCTACGAGGAGGACCCGTCGGGCACGGGCCGCAGCATCACCAGTCTGAAGACCAAGTGGCCGGCCGAGTGGCGCGCCTACGAGACCGCGGTCCATCAGCTCGACACGGTGACCAAGGGGCCGCTGAAGCTCTACCGCAGCCGGGCCGCGAAGATCGTGCGCACCCTCTTCCTCTACCACGTGGCCGACATGGCCCCGAACGGCCTGGGGCACGAGGAGCTGATGAACGCGGTGATGGAGTGGCGCGATCACGACCGCGATCAGGCCGCCGATCTGCAGGACAACCTCGACCACTACGAGACGCTGACCGACAAGATCCAGACCGAACTGGCACAGGTCGCCCGCGTCGGCAAGGCGTACCGCTTCAACCCGACCGGCGGCACCAAGGACCCGCGCGAACATTTTCAGCGGGCGCGCAGCGAGGCCGAGGGCAACGAACTGCTGCGCCGCCAGGCCTGGGACGCGCTGCTGGCGCTGAACGGCTGGGAGGTGCAGACGCGGCTGATGTCGCTGGACCTGGCCGGCGGGCTGCGCTCGATCTTCCGCGAGATCGCGCCGCAGGGCCAGACCGACCTGACCGTGAAGTGGCACGGCCGGCTGGTGACCGGACGCGCGTACATGCGCGATCTGCTGCACGAGGCGCGGCGCGGGGGACTGCTGCCCTCGATCAACAGCGACCAGACCGGCCTCGACTTCGCGGTCTTCATCAGCAGCACGCCGGCCGCCGGGGAACTGGACAAGCTGATCGAGGTCAAGCGAGATGGCCGCGTGTTGTTCTTTAGCCCCGACGAGCTGACCCCCAGCGAACGGGCGCTGCTGGCCGACTTCACCGCCTATCGGGGCCTGGTGGCCGACTTCAGCGGCCGCGACACGCAGGAGGCGCGCGAGGTGTTGGAGTGGGTGCAGGGCCGGCTGCGCGCCGAGATGGGCAGCATCTACCGCATGGTGCCTGACGCCTACGGCCGCGGCCGGATCGCCGCGCTGGATCATTCGCAGATGGCGTTCGCCGCGCAGGGCGAGCTGGCCGCGCTCCTGACGCCGCTCGTGGGCCAGGCGCTGGATGCCGTCTATGTGTCGAAGGATCTGGACTTCGAGACCGCGCCCGCGCCGTTCGACGACACCAACGCGGTCAACGTGATCAACGGCATCGTCAAGGCCGGCGAGTTCCCGCGCGGGGCCAGGCCGAGCAAGGAGATTTCGGCCAGCCAGAACTACGGCTTTGCCCTGCGGATCATGCGGCGGCCCAACGACCGCAAACTGGACACGGCCGACTGCCGCTACACCGCCGACCTGGCCCGCTGGATCGAGGCGCGGCTGGGCGACTCGACGGGGACGTTGCCGGTCGCGGCGGTCTACAAGAACTTCATGGGCGTCGGTGGGCCGGAGGGCGTCAACTACGGCTTGAGCCGGCGCATGGTGCAGCTCTACCTGCTGTGCCTGGCGCGGGAGGGCAAGATTCGCATCGCGTTGGCGGGCCGCGCCCTGGCGGTCGAGGCGGTGGACTACAGCAACATTGCCGGTCTCGATTTCAAGGCCGCGCTGCTGGACGGGTTCCATGAGATCCAACGCTTGCAGCCGCCCGAGGGCTGGGCGCTGCTGGCGCCCTACGCGGCCGCGCTGCTGGGCGATCCGGCCATTGCCGCGGCGCGCGAGGACGCCGAGATTCAGGCCAGCCTGACGCGCGTGCTGGCGTATCGCGGGGAGAGCCTGGAGC
>CAZYHE010000367.1:2408-5271 GCA_964647225.1 uncultured Anaerolineales bacterium | reverse complement strand
GGGCGGTGCGGACGATCGACGCGGGGAAGATCAGCTCACGCGCACCGACCCGACCCCCGTCTCGATGCGCATCTCGACCCGGTTGGCCGCGGTGTCGAAATCCGGCGACCGGTATTCATCGCCGGTGCGCGGGAAGCGGGTTTCGTCAATGTCAATGGATGCCAGGCCGCCCTTCGCCCGGATGCGGGCCGCGACGCCCCCCGGCACGTGGAGCTTGACCGAGGCCGCGCCGGCCTCGATCTTGGCATTCGTCAAGCCGGCATGGGCCGGCAGGCTGACGGTAGTCGCGCTGGCGCCGGTGCTCAGTTTCAGTTCTGTGACCTTCAGGTCGGTCAGATCGAGGTCGGTCTGGCTGGCGCCGGCCTCCACCTTCAGCCGCAGCGGCACGCCATTGTTGAGCTGCACATCCCAGTTCAGCCCGCTGCCCCAGTTCCACGGGCCAAGGAACCAGCCCTGGCTGGAGATGCTCAGCTTGGCTTCCAGCTCATCGCCGCTTTGAGTGGTCCGATAGTCCAGGCCGCCGCCAAAGCGACCGGCCAGCAGGCGATCGGCCGGCGCGCCGCCCGTCAGGTTCAGCGTGCCCGCGCCATGCTCGATCTTGACATACGCGCGGCCGGCGCTCCCCAGGGGGATGCTGGCGTCTTGCATCTCGACCGGCCGGCGTGGCGCAACCAGCGCGCCCCACAGGAACCAGATGCCCAGCGCGACCAGGAACAACGCCCAGAACACGCCCCAACTCACGCGCACGATATTCAGGTTGTTCAAGAGTAACAGGGAGCCGCCCAAGATCAGGGCCAACGCCCAAAAGACCCTGCTGCTTCTCATCTCAAATCTCCTCTGCCGCCACCTACCGCCGCGGCTGGATGAAGTATTGCACAAGCGCAATGACGCCCAAGAGGATCAACAGCGCCGGCCAGTATTGCCCCACCAGTTGCGGCCCGCCCAGGAAAGATGCGAAGATAGCAAACATGACCAGGCTGACCAGGATAGACCAGCCGCCGCCCTTCACCTTGTCCAGCCGCCCGGAAAAGATCCCTTCCAGGATGACCCCAACCCCCGCGAAGCCGGGGATCAAGGTCCACGCGTAGGCCCAGCTCGCCCAATTGCCGGTTAGATTTTGCCAGTAGAGCAGCAGGCCGATGCCACCCACAATGCAAGCCGGCACCGCCATCCCGGGGTTGCCGGTGATGACACCCAGGAACAGCAGGAACACCCCCACACCGACGACGCTGAACGGCCACGTGAATGGGCCGTTCCAGCCCAAGAATTCCGGAAAGATCTGGCGGGCCAGGAAGAACAGGCCCAGGACGATGAGGACGATACCGAATCCCAAGGTTGATCTGCGAGTATGATCCATCGTTTCCCCCATTCCACGTGCCAGGCACTTCGCAAGTGCCTGGCACGTCCTTAGCCTTTAGCCCTGCGCCTCGTCGCCCGGCTGATCCGCCGAGCCGCCGGTCGGCTCCAGCGGGACGATCAGCATCAGGATCAGGTAGATCAGCAGGCCGCTGCCGCCGAACACCGCCAGCAAGGCAAAGATCACGCGGACGACCGTCGGGTCCATCCCGATGAATTGCCCCAGGCCGCCGCACACCCCCGCAAACATGCGCTCCGATTGACTGCGGTATAGCTTCTTGTTTTCCATGTGTCCCTCCATTGTATGCTCAGGATCGGGCGCTCGTGTCGCTCATCCCAAGCGGACATGTGTCTACCCTCTTTACGCAGATCGCGGGCTGGGGTTGCGGGGCAGATCGCGTCGCATATAGATGTTGCCGTCGCGGTGGTCGTACTCCGTGAAGCCGCAGCTCCGATACAGGCCGATGGCGGCAGCCCAGTCGTCATTCGTCTCCATCCACAGCCGGGTCAGTCCGCGGTCGCGGCCGGCACCGATCAGGCGCGCCACCAGCGCGCGGCCCAACCCCAGGCGCCGGCAGTCGCGCGCCACCGAGACGCGCACAAGTTGCCCGGTCGGGCCGTCCTCGAAGATTAGCGCGCCCGTTCCAATGATGTCGCCCGCGGCCAGCGCCACCAGAAAGAGGTGTCCCCGGTCAAGGTAGCACGCGGCGATATCGTCAATATCCGGGTTCAGGGTTTCATCCACCACGCCGAAATGCTCGCCCAGGCCCTGCAGGATCAACCGCCGGGCGGCCGCCTGGTCGGCGGGGCGGAACGGGCGGATCAGGAACGGTGAAGTCTTCATGCTTCACGCCTCGGCGCGCGTGCGTTTGCTGACATACACGACAGGGGGCCGTTCATACGCCAGCGCGTCGAACAACGCCAGGGAAGCCGTGTTGTGGTGTGCGATCAGCGCCGCCCAGACCTCCAGGCCGAGATCCTGGGTGAACCAGCGCTCGGCCTCCGCGACCAATCGCCGCGCCAGGCCCTGCCGGCGTTGGTCGGGCGCCACCGCCAGCCGATTGATCCAGCCTTTGCGGCCATCATGGGTGAGCACCGCCACCGCGACCAGCCGGGCGTCCGCGCGGATGCCGATCACGCGCTGCGAACCGGACGCCATCTGCCGGGCAAACTCAGCAGGCGCGTCGCGGCCCTCACCGCGCACTGGCAACCCGGCGCGCTGCCACAGATCGAGGATGTCCGGGTAATCCGAAACGCCCAGACTGACCACTGTTTCCGAAGATGGGAACATGTCGAAAATCTCCTGACAGAGCGTAGCGTAGGGCAAACGTACAAATAGCGTAGCTTGGATGTAGCTCGATGATGTGCTGTACGTCCAGCAAGATATCGGCGCTTATAATACAATACGGCACGAGAGATGCAAACAGAGTTCTCTCCTTCTCCTCCTTTTTTGAGTGCCGGGGTAAGGGCAGCCCCGGCGCTCACGCGTTAAGCGCCCGGCGGTCTG
>CAZYHE010000367.1:0-2308 GCA_964647225.1 uncultured Anaerolineales bacterium | reverse complement strand
CCATCGCCGAGTATAACCTTCCCCAGCCATCCTGACAAGCATGACGGCCGCGCACTTCACGCGCACAGGTTAATCAAACTCTCAGCGACCTCTTAGCGCCCCTTAAAGACAACCGCCTTGCGATCCGCTATACTCTGACTTACAACACAGCGTCACCAGGCAGAACAGCCAGTCGAGTGACTTGCGTCTGTTGCATTCAGAATCGTGGAGGTGGTATGAGAGGCGTTCGCTATTTGATCTTGAGCGTGTTATTGATCGGCGCGTTGGGGTTATCGGCCTGTTCGGCCGCGCTGCCGGCGGCGTTTTCGTTGGCCGGCAACCTGACGACAGACCGCCAGGTGTCTGCGGCGGTGGCCGCGACGGGGCTGGCCGCGAATTCACCGGCGGAACGACCGGCGGCCCTGGCGTTGGCCGCAAGTGACCTGGAGGGGCGGCTGACGGAGATCTACAACTCGACCAATCCAGCCGTGGTCAACATCCGGGTGCTCGCCCAGCGGACCGGATCCACGGGCGGGCAGGCCCCGGTGGCGCAAGGAGAAGGCTCCGGGTTTGTGTGGGACAGCCAGGGGCACATCGTCACGAACAACCACGTGGTTGACGGCGCGCAGCGGGTCACCGTGACCTTTGCCGACGGCACAACGGCCCCGGCAACCGTCGTCGGGACCGATCCCGAGAGCGACCTGGCCGTCGTCAAGATCAATCCCGGCGCGGTGAAGCTCCAGCCGATCAGCGTGGGTGATTCCACCAGCGTCAAGGTGGGGCAGTTTGTGGTTGCGATCGGCAACCCGTTCGGCCTGGAAGGCTCGATGAGTTTCGGCATCGTGAGCGCGTTGGGCCGCAGCCTGCCCGCCAGCGGTGAAAGCGCAGTGATGAGCCAGGGACCGAGCTACACGATCCCCGACATTATCCAGACCGATGCGCCCGTGAATCCGGGCAACTCCGGCGGCGTGCTGCTGGACCTGGCCGGCAACCTGATCGGCGTGCCGTCGGCCATCGAGTCGCCGGTGCGCGGTTCGGCGGGGGTCGGGTTCGCGATCCCGTCGGCCATCGTGAAGCAGGTCGTGCCGGAGCTGATCCAGAGCGGCAAGTTCGTGCATCCGTGGATCGGTATCAGCGGCGGGACCCTGTCGCCCGAAATCGCGAAGGCGATGGGGCTGGCCGAGACGCAGCGCGGCGCGCTGGTGGCGAGCGTGTCGAAAGGCGGCCCGGCGGAAAAGGCCGGCCTGATCGGTAACGACAACTCGGCGACGATTGACGGTCAAGAGATCCCGGTCGGCGGCGATGTGATTACGGCCATCGAGGGCCAGCCCGTCAAACGCTTCGAAGATCTGGTCACTTACCTCGCGCGCAATGGCAAGGTGGGGCAGACGGTCAAGCTGGCGATCCTGCGTGATGGCAAGCCGCTCTCGCTCTCCCTGACGCTGGCGGCGCGACCGACCACGCAGGCGAGCGCGGCGCAGCCGCGGGATAATCGCGGCGACCCCGGCCAGCCGCAAACACCCACGCCGCGCGACAACCGGAGCAATCCCCGCGCCACGCCGCAACCGAGCCAGGGAACCGCCTGGTTGGGGGTCGCCGGGGTGGATGTAACGCCCGAAGTAGCGGCGGCCATGAAACTGAACGCGGGGCAGACCGGCGCGCTGATCCAGCAGGTCGTGCCTGGCAGCCCGGCGGATAAGGCCGGCTTGAAGGTCGGAACGCAAGATTTCAGCCTGGATGGCCGGAACATAATGCTCGGCGGCGACGTCATTGTTGCTGCGGGCGGCAAATCGGTGACGACCATGCAGGACCTGGTCAAGGTCGTCCAGGGGCTGCAACCCGGCGCCACCGTGGACCTGACGGTGCTCCGGGGCGGAAGTGAGGTCAAGATCACCGTTGCATTGGCGGCCCGCCCGGCGAACTGACGCGCGCCGGCTTGACTTAGGGATCAACGGTTCGGTCTGGGGCGGCCGGGCCGTTGTTTCAAACCATTGGGGGATGCTTCCGGGTGGGGAGCATCCCCCAATGTGCTTAAGAGGCACATTTGCAAAGCCGGGGCCGTGTGCTACAATCGCAGCAGATGTGAACAACAATCGGAGGTGCAGCCATGGCTCGCCGTTCGGGTACGACTCTCGCAATCACAGCCGCCGTGCTGATCGCGTTCTGGCTGATCTGGTCCAAGCTGCGCATCGTGGTCTGGGTGCAGGCGTCCTTCTGGCAAATCTTGCTCTTGTTCGCCATCCTGGCTATCGTGCTTTTCCTGGGCATTGACCATCTGTTGAACCGGCAGCGGGATTAGGGCTTGGGGCGCGGAGACGGGGAAACAAGG
>CAZYHE010000366.1:4059-5280 GCA_964647225.1 uncultured Anaerolineales bacterium | reverse complement strand
ATCCATGCCCGATCTTGCGCCTGACCGCGCCGAACGCCTGACCCAGCGCGGCGTTTCGCGCCGGCAATTCCTACAATTTGCCACGTTCATGGCCGCGACCCTGGCCCTGCCCGCCAAATTCGGCGGCCAGATCGCCGAGGCGTTGGCCGCCGCGCCCCGCGTGCCGGTGGTGTGGCTGGGATTCCTGGAATGCACCGGCGATACTGAATCGTTCCTGCGTGCCAGCAACCCCACCGTCTCGAAAATCCTCCTCGACCTGATCTCCCTGGACTACCACGAGACCCTGATGGGGCCGAGCGGGGCCATGGCGCGCAAGTCGTTGGAGGACACCGTCGCCCGCTATCCCGGCAAGTATGTCGCCGTGGTCGAGGGGGCGATCCCCATGGCTGCCAACGGCTTCTACTGCGCCATCGGCGGACGCTCGGCCAAGAGCATCGTCCAGGAAGTGTGCGCGTCAGCGATGACCACGATTGCCGTCGGCGCGTGCGCCTGGGACGGCGGCTGGCCGGGCGCGCAGCCCAACCCCAGCGGCGCGGTGGGCGTCAAAGGCGCCGTGCCGGGCATCCGCAACCTGATCAACATGCCCGGCTGCCCGATGAACGTCGTCAACTTCACCGCGCTCTTCGTCCAATACCTGACCACCGGCGCCTGGCCCGCGATGGATTCTTCCGGCCGGCCCCGCTTCGCCTACGGCGAAGAAATCCACGACGAGTGCGAACGCCACAACCATTACGAGCACGGCCGTTTCGTGCGCGAATGGGGCGACGCCGGCCATCGCGCCGGGTGGTGCCTGTATCAGATGGGCTGCAAGGGGCCAGAGACCAAGAGCAACTGCGGCCAGGTGAAATGGAACGAGGGCACCAGTTGGCCCATCGGCGCCGGCCACGGCTGCATCGGTTGCACGACCTCGCGCTTTTGGGACACCATGACGCCGATCTACCGGCCCCTGCCCGACGATTGATCACAAAGATATGGGCTTCGCGAGCCGGATTCGAGGCTTCAGCCGGTTACGCTCTTTGACCACGAAACCGGCTAATCCTGAAGCAGGCTTCGCACAGCCCTGAATCCCAAACCAACCCTGACAAACGCACTTGGAACGACAAGACCCGAGGACCCTATGCCAACTACTTTCCTGCCTTTCCTGAGCAATTCCGCCGGCAATCCGCCGGAGGAGACCGGCGACAAACCCCGTGCGACGCGCACGCCGACCCGGACGCCGAC
>CAZYHE010000366.1:0-3959 GCA_964647225.1 uncultured Anaerolineales bacterium | reverse complement strand
ACCAAGACGGCCACGCCCTCGCGCACGCCGGGTGCAACAGCCTCTCCCACCGCGACGCCCACGAGCACCCCGCCGCCGACCGGCACGCGGCGGATCGCGATTGACCCAATCACTCGCATCGAAGGCCACCTGCGCGTCGAGGTGCAGATTCAGGATGGCCGCGTCACCGACGCCTGGAGCTCCGGCACGAGCTTTCGCGGGCTGGAACTGGTCCTCCGGGGCCGCGATCCGCGCGACGCGTGGGCTTTCGCCGAGCGCATCTGCGGCGTATGCACCACCGTCCACGCCATCGCCTCGGTACGCGCCGTGGAAAATGCCCTGGGCATCACCGTCCCCGACAACGCCCGCATCATCCGCAACTTGCTGGAGGCGATCCAGTTCATCCAGGATCACGTGATCCACTTCTACCACCTGCACGCCCTGGATTGGGTGGATGTCGTCAGCGCGCTCTCGGCCGATCCGGCCGCCACGAGCGCCTTGCAGAAGTCCATCTCGACCTGGGGCAACAACAGCCCCGCCTACTTCGCCGGGGTGCAGGCCAAGCTGCAAAGTTTTGTGGAGAGCGGCCAGCTAGGCATCTTCGCCAACGCCTACTGGGGCCACCCGGCCTACAAGCTGCCGCCGGAGGGCAACCTGCTGGCCGTGGCGCACTACCTGGAGGCGCTGGACTGGCAGCGCGAGGTGATCAAGTTCCAGGCGATCCTGGGCGGCAAGAACCCACACCCGCAGACCTACCTGGTGGGCGGCATGGCGATCCCGGTGGACCCGACCAGCGCTGCGGCCATCAACCCCGATCGGATCGCCAGGCTCAAAACGCTGGCCGCGCTGGCCCTGGATTTCGTCAACCGGGTCTACTACCCTGATCTGCAATTGGTGGCCGCGTTCTATCCCGACTGGACCGGCTACGGCGGCACGGCCGGGGACTATCTGTCGTTCGGCGACCTGCCCACCGACAACTCCGGCAGCCTGGCGGCGCTCTTCCTGCCGCGCGGCATCGTGCGCGGCAACAACCTGGCCGCCCCGCCCCAGCCGGTGGATCAAGCGCTGATCCAGGAATACGTGACCCGCTCCTGGTACAGCTACAGCGTGGGCGACGGCGTGGGGCTGCACCCCGGCCGGGGCGAGACCCGCCCCAACTACACCGGCCCGCAGGCCGACTACGAGTTCCTCAACACCGACGGCAAATACTCGTGGCTCAAGGCCCCGCGCTACAACGACGTCGCCATGGAGGTCGGCCCGCTGGCGCGCATGGCGGTGGCCTATGCCGCCGGCCACGCCCGCGCCCGCGAACTGGTCAATGCGCTGCTGGCGAAGCTGGGGCTGCCGGCCGCGGCGCTCTTCTCCACCATCGGCCGGGTGGCCGCCCGCGGCATCGAGACCGTGCTGATCGCCGAGCAGATGGCCGCCTGGGTCGGCCAGTTGGAGGCCAACATGAACGCCGGCCGGCTGGCGATTCACGATAAGACGCGCTGGGATCCCGCCACTTGGCCCGCCGAGGCCAGCGGTTGGGGCGCCACCGAAGCCCCGCGCGGCGCGTTGGGCCATTGGGTGCAGATCAAAGCCGGCAAGATCGAAAACTATCAGGCCGTGGTCGCCACCATCTGGAACGGCTCGCCGCGCGACGCCCGCGGCCAGCGCGGCCCCTGGGAGCAAGCGCTGATCGGCACCCCGATCTTCGACCCGGCCAAGCCCGTCGAGGTCCTGCGCACCATCCACTCCTTCGACCCCTGCATGTCGTGCGCCGTGCATGTAGTGGATACGCTAGGGAGCGAAGTGACGCGGATTCAGGTGGTGCCGTGACAACATTCTCTCGCATCCTCCTCCTCGGCCTCGGCAATATCTTGCTACAGGATGAAGGGCTGGGCGTCCGGGCGGTGGAACGCCTGGCCGCTACCTACGATCTACCTGAGGAGGTTGAAGCCCTGGACGGCGGCACGCTGGGCCTCGATCTGCTGCCGCGGCTCTACGGGGTGGATGGGCTGCTGATCGTGGATGCGGTGGCGTCGGGTCAGGCGCCGGGCACGCTGGTGCGGCTGGAAGGGGACGCCATCCCCGCGGCGCTGGCGGTCAAAATGTCCATGCACCAGGTGGGGCTGCAAGACCTGATGGCGGCCAGCGCGCTGCAAGGCATGCGGCCGCCGCGCATGGTGCTATGGGGCATGGAGCCGGCGACTCTCGGCTGGGGCCTCGACTTCTCGGAGACCGTGGCGGCGCGGCTGGCTGACCTGGTGGCCGCCGTGGTGGGAGAGCTGCGCAGTTGGGGCGTCGCACTCAGGCCGGCGCAGGTTCCCGGGGATAGCCCATCCATCCCCTGACATACCGACCGCTGATCGCCGAAGTCGCGCCATCTGTGGTTGACAGGCCCGCGAACAACGGGTATAGTTTACTCACGAATCGCATCGCCGCAAGGCCAACCGCCAGCGTCTCGGCTAATATCCGGGACGCTGGCTTGTTGAGCCGATCCTGTCTTTTCGGACTCAAACCATGACCGCCAACACCACCAACCGCGCATCCCTGACCCGCTTCGCCTGGCTTTCGCTCGCCGCGGCGCTGCTCACCATCGGCCTGAAGTCGGTGGCCTATCTGCTCACCGGCTCGGTCGGTCTGCTCTCCGACGCGCTGGAATCGGGAGTGAATCTGGCCGGCGCGCTGATGGCCCTGGCAATGCTGACCGTGGCCGCGCGGCCGGCCGATGAAGATCATGCCTACGGCCACAGCAAAGCCGAGTATTTCTCCAGCGGCGTGGAAGGCACTCTGATCCTGGTGGCCGCGGCGAGCATCGCCGTCGCGGCAGTGCAGCGCTTGCTGGCACCCAAACCATTGGAGCAGGTGGGGCTGGGTCTGGGGGTCTCGGTGCTGGCCTCGCTGGTCAACCTCTCGGTCGCGTTGATCCTGTTGCGCGCCAGCAAACGCTACCGCTCGATCACCCTGGAGGCCAACGCCAACCACCTGCTGACCGACGTGTGGACTTCGGGCGGTGTGCTGGTGGGGGTCGGCGCGGTCGCGCTCACCGGCTGGCAGCGGCTCGATCCGCTCGTCGCCATTTTGGTCGCCGCCAATATCGTCTGGGCCGGGGTGCGCATCGTGCGCAAATCAGTGTCGGGGTTGATGGACACGGCCTTGCCGCCGGAGGAACTAAGCGCCCTGCGCCGCGTGCTGGAGCCATATCTTCAGACCGGGGTGCAGTATCACGCCCTGCGCACGCGGCAATCCGGGGCGCGCCAGTTCGTGTCGCTGCATGTGTTGGTGCCGGGCGCGTGGACCGTTCACGAGGGCCATCAGTTGCTCGAACGGATCGAGGCCGACATCCGCCAGGCGCTGCCGAACGTGACCGCCTTCACCCACCTGGAATCGCTCGATGACCCGATCTCGTGGGACGATATGCACCTGGATCGGGCGGAAGCCCCGCCGGCAACCTTGCCAGGAAGGTAGCTTTCAGGCCTGCGCGTAGGCGCGGCGCAAGGCGGCAATGTCTATCTTGCGCATCTGCAGCATCGCCCGCATGACGTTCTGTGCTTTCTTGGGGTCCGGATCGCCCAACATCTCGCCCAGCGCGCTGGGGATGATCTGCCATGACAGGCCAAAACGGTCTTTCAGCCAGCCGCACGGCTGCTCCGCGCCGCCCGCCGAGAGCTTCTCCCACAGCTCATCCACCTCTTCTTGCGTCTCGCAGTTGACGAAGAGTGAGATGGCTTCGTTGAACTTGAAGTGCGGGCCGCCGTTCAGCGCCACGAACTCCTGCCCGGCAAGCTGGAAGGTCGCGGTCAGCACCATTCCCGGCGACTCCGGCGCGTCCACTTGATAGCGCGACACGTTGAGAATCTTCGAGTCTTTGAAGAGCGAGACATAGAAGTTGATTGCCTCTTCGGCCTGGTTGTCGAACCACAGGTATGGGGTGATTTTTTGCATGGTCTTTCCTCCTCAGGAATCTAATAGTACATCTGTGCGATTAATCGAAC
>CAZYHE010000365.1:0-5298 GCA_964647225.1 uncultured Anaerolineales bacterium | reverse complement strand
ACGGATACCAGTAGACATTGTGATAGAAGTTGGAGGCGAAGTAGCTCCACGGCACGATCGGGGAGCGCAGCAACGCGTTCTCGAAGGGCTTGAGCGCGCCGTGATAGATGAGCTTCTGGCCTTTGCTGGCGAAAGTGTCTTCCTGCACGAAGCCCCAATCCTCGGCCGAGATATCATAGCCGACGATCTCGATCTCCCTGGGATCACCGACCCCCAGCCCCAACTCGTGCGCCAGGCGGATGAACTTCAGATCCATCGGTTTGAAGCCTTGCAGCTTGGCCGAGACGGCGTCCAGCGCGACCTGATCGGCTGAGGCCAGGATGATGTCCTTTTCGTGCCAGCGCATGGCGCGGGGCCCGGGGCCATCCCCCGCGAAGGTGCCATCCATCACCGCAAACAGCCCGCTGTGGATCTCCTGCTGAATCGCCAGCAGGTCCACGACGGTCTCGTGGATCACGCCGTGCGTCCAATGGCGTTTCTCGTTCAGCAGGCCGCCGAACGCGTTCTTCATCGCGCCCGTGATGGTGGTGAAGACATGCGTCTTGACAGTCGGCAGTTGGATGATGTTCTTGTCGAAGAAATACTCCGGGATCAGGATGCCTTCCGGGAAGATCTTGTCGAGCACGAGCATCGGCGCCTTCGGCGTGTAGCGCACCCAGCGCACTTCCGGCTCATAGAGATGCACGTTGCGCAGGCCGTAGGCGTCCACCACATCTTTGTGCTTATTGTTCTTTTCGCCGACGTAGGCATCTACGACGACGGTCTTGTTGTGCGCAGCCGACAGGTCGGTGTAGCCGTCGGCTCGGAGCTTCCGGGCGACGCCCTCGATCTGCCAGGGGGTGCTGGAGCACGCGGGATACCAGGTCTGCCAGGAGATGTTGATCTTCAGGATCGTCTCATGCGCCGGGGGAAGTGCCTGACGGTAGCCGGCCAACTCCATCAGGCGGCCAGTGTCCTCGAGCACGGTCTCCGGCGAGGTCTTCAGGACCGCCACCTTGCCCCGGCCCGGAAAATCACGTGGAATCATCGCAAATCGCTCCTTGAGAGAGATAGAACTGCCCGCCGGCCTGGCTGCGCCAGGGCTGGCGGGCAGTATGGATCGCCGGTGTCGGCCACCCCGGCTGGCGAACCCGACTATTCTTCGTCAGATTCCGTGCGTTCCCGCTTGGCCTGGGCGATGATCGGCCCGGCGATGTTCTGCGGAATCCCTTCGTAGTGGGAGAGCTTCATGCTGTAGAAGCCGCGGCCTTGCGTCATCGAGCGAAGATCAATCGAATAACGCTGCATCTCGCCGAGCGGCACCTGGGCGGTGATGATCCCCTTGCCCTTCGCCTGCTCCATGCCCTGCACCCGACCGCGCCGGGTGTTGAGGTCGCTCATGATGTCGCCCATGTATTCATCGGGCACGGTGATCTGGACATCCATGATCGGCTCTTGCAGCACCGGCCCGGCCGCCAAGAAGATCTTCTTGAACACCTCGCGGCCGGCGATCTGGAACGCGATATCCTTGGAGTCCACCGGGTGCATCTTGCCATCGTAAACTTCGCAGCGTACATCCACCACCGGGTAGCCGGCTAACGGCCCTTGCGCCAACTGCGACTTGACGCCCTTTTCGATGGAGGGGAAGAAACTGTTCTGGATGGCCCCACCGAAGACGCGGGTCGTATCGAACTCGAAGCCACTGCCGGTCGGCAGCGGCCTGATCTCCATATGCACTTCGCCGAACTGCCCGGCCCCGCCCGTCTGCTTCTTGTGGCGATGATAATCCGCGGCATTGCGGGTGACGGACTCATGATACGGCACCTTCGGGACGGCCGTGGTCAGACCCAGCCCGAATTTGCTTTCCATACGCCGGATGGCGAGATCAATATGCACTTCGCCCATGCCGGAGAGGATCATCTCGCCGGTGCCCGGCTCGAACCGCATGATGAGGGTCGGATCTTCCTCAGTGATGCGCTGAAGCGCCGGCCCCATCTTGGCAGAATCGGCCTTGGTTTTGGGCGAGACCGCCACGGCGAAGAGTGGTTCAGGATAGACCGGCCGCGGCAACGCGAGCTGGTTGGCCTTCTCCGAGAGGGTATCATTGGTCGCCGTAGCCCCCAACTTGGCGACGCCGCCAATATCGCCCGCCACCAGGTGCGCCACGGGGAGTTGTTCTTTGCCGCGGGGGCTGAAGATCTGGCTGATGCGCTCTTCGGCGCTGCTCGGCAGGCTCCAGGCGCGGCTGTCGCTGTTGAGCGTGCCGGAGACGACGCGGAAATAGGATAACTTGCCGACGTAGGGGTCGGCCACCGTCTTGAAGACGAAAACTGCCAGCGGGCCGGTGGCGGCGGCGGTCAGCGTGACCTCCTCGCCGTTCGGATGCTGAGCGACGCGTGCCGGGATGGCAGCCGGGCTGGGCATGAAGCTCACCAGGGCATCGAGCAGCAGACGCACGCCGATGTTGTTGAGGGCCGAGCCGCAGAAGACGGGGATCACCGTGCCGGCGGCGATCCCGGACTTGAGTCCACCCAGGACTTCCGCAGGGGTAAGCTCCTCGCCATCCAGATACTTCATGATCAGTTCGTCGTCGCCCTCGGCAGCCGCCTCGACGAGCTGAGTGCGCGCCGCCAAGACCTCGTCGGCCATGCTCTCGGGGATCGCGGCAGGCGTGCCGGCCTCACCCATGTGCGCCTTCATGGCAACCAGATCCACGATGCCGCGGAATTCACCGCCCTCACCGATGGGCAACTGCGCGGGCACGATCGTGCCGCCAAAGATGTTACGGATATCGCCCAAGACACGCTGGAAACTGGCATTATCGCGATCCATCTTGTTGATAAAGATCGCCCGCGGCAGGCTGCGCTCATCCAGGTAGCCCCAGCCAAGCTCAGTGCCCACCTCGATGCCGGCCACCGAATCCACCAGGACAAGCGCCGAGTCAGCGACGGTGACCGCCCCCTTAGTCTCCCCCACGAAATCAATGAACCCGGGAGTGTCCAGGAGATTGATCTTGCTGTCGTGCCATTCGCACGGGATAACGGACGTGCCAACGGAGATCCTGCGGCGGATTTCCTCATCGTCCCAATCCGATGCGGTGGTGCCATCTTCAACTCGCCCCCGCCGGCCGGTAGCGCCCGTGTCAAAGAGCAGAGCTTCCGCCAGGGTGGTCTTCCCCGAGCTACTATGCCCAATCAGCGCCACATTCCGTAACTGCTCAGTCGTATGACTCGCCATGACTCCTCCTCGGCCAAATGTCAGACCTGATCAAGAAGACTTCCGAAGTCTTGTCGGACTTCGGAAGTCAGAACTTACCTATCGTCAACTCTCACATTGTACGCATAAGTGCCCTATCTGTCAAAGAAAACGGCTGGCAATCTGCGCGAGGGCGCAACTTGTGCGCGTTAAGCAGGTCGTCTATAATCGTGGGGTTCCAAACACGTGAAATCGCCTGGGAGTCGCAGAAAAGCCGAGCACACATGGGCACGACCGAGCCGCAAATCACCCATATTCTCTTTGTCCGGCATGGACAATCTCTCTACAACCGCGACGGCGCAAGCCGCGCCGCCGAAAGCGGATTGACGGAGCTGGGCTGGCAGCAGGCCCATCTCGTCGCCGATTGGCTGGGGCGCAGCTTCACCGTGGACGCGCTGGTGTGCAGCGGCCAAATCCGCGCCCGCCAGACGGCCGAGGTGATCGGCCAACAACTCGGCTTGCACCCGGAGGTGATGGCCGGCTTCAACGAGACGCAACTCCCGTACTGGAGCGAATTTCCGAGCGCGCCCGACGACCCGCTGGCGTGGTGGGATCAACCCTGGACGGCGGATGCGACAAGCGCGCCGCTCTACACGGAGTTCCGCCAGGGCCTGCGCAGCGCCTTCGCCGAGTTGATGCGCCGCGGCCTGGGACAGACGGTGGTCGTCGTGGCGCACGGCGGCACGATCGGGACGATCGTCCGCAGCCTGTGCGGCGGGCATCAGATGCCGATCTTCACCGAGAACTGCGGCGTCACCCATCTCGCCTGGCAGGAAGGACGCTGGCGGCTGGTGAGCCACAACGAACGGGCGCACCTGGGCGACGCCAGCCTGCCCGCGCTCTTGCCCTGGGCCGACGCCGGCCCGACCCGGGTCATCGTGGAGCATTTCCGACGCGTGGCCGAGGTCGCCCCCCAAACGCCCACGCCGGCCATCGAAGGACAACTGCGCGCGCTGCGAACGCTGGCCGCGCCGCGGCCCAGCGATACACTGCTCGACGTGGGCGCCGGCGCCGGGCCGGTTGCCCTCGCCTTCGCGCCGCACCTCGCGCGTGTCACCGCCACGGACATTGCGCCGGCCATGCTCGAGCGCGCCGAGTTGGCGCGGCTGGCACAGGGCGCCGCCAACGTGGAGATCCAGTGGGCGAATGCGACCGCCCTGCCCTACGACCGCGCCACCTTCGACCTCGTCGCGTGCCGCGACCTCTGCCGCTACATCCCCGACCTCGGCCAACTCTTTGCCGGCCTGCACACCGTCGCCCGCCCCGGCGGCAAGCTGGCGTTCGACGAGCTTATCGGCAGCGAAAACCCCGTGAAGCGCGCCACGCATCAGGCGCTCGAGATGCAGCATGACCCGGCCATCGCCCGGCTCTACAGCGAATCAGAGATCGAACAGAAGGTGCGCGAGGCGGGCTTTCGGATCGAGCGGGCAGAGACCTACGAGGCGGCGCTGGAGTTGGCGGCCTGGCTGGCGGACTCGGCCCTGGATGAGGCCGCGCAGGCCATGCTCGATGGGATGATGCGTTCAAGCATCGAGGGGGACCCCGCGGCGCTGCGCATCCAACGCGGCAAGAACGGCGGGATCCACTTCACGCAGCGGCGGCTGCGGTTGCTGGCGCGCGCCACCTCGGTCTCGAGGCTTTAGCCGGTCTCCATCGCGCGCAACCCAACCGGCTAAAAGCCGCCAAACCGAAAGGCCTTTTTCAGGGCCGCGTAAGCCCCAGGAGCAGACGGAGCAGGCCGAGCAGTCCCCCGCCGTCCGCGGCCGGGGGCGTGGGCGTGACCGTCGCACGCGGCAGGATGGGCGGCGACGTGACTGATGGCGTCACCCCGCGCAGCAGCGGGGGCGTCGGGGTGGCCGTGGAGCGCAGCAGCGCGGGCGAACGGCTGGCGGGCGTGCCGCTCGCGGCGACACCCGGCGCGCTCACCGGCGCCAGCAGCCCGCCGCCCGGCCGGCCGACTGCGATATCTTGCCCCGGCGCGAAGGTGGGCGCAGGCGGCGCGACGGTGGGCGGCGTGACCGCCGGGCCGGCCGGCGGGCGCGCGGTCACGCGCGGGGTGGGCGT
>CAZYHE010000364.1:4922-5316 GCA_964647225.1 uncultured Anaerolineales bacterium | reverse complement strand
GCCTGCACGGCGTCCATCTGGCGCGGGGTCAGGGCCAGATGTCTCTGGCTGTGCAATAGGGCGAAGGCGGTGGGCCAGTCGAACTGCTGGAAGGCGCTCAGGCGGTCGGCGGGCGCTTCGGCCAGCCGTCGCAGCCGCCCGGCCACGCCGATCTCGCCGCGGTAGAAAGGAATCAAGTAGACCGGCTTATCTTCAGCCAGCGCCAAAACCCCGGCCGGCGCGCCAGAATCCCCAATCCCCAATACCCGCTCTTCCACCCACACCTGCTCGGCCTCGCGCAGCGTCTGGATGCCGCTGCCGACCAGCGGCGGGGGCACGCCCAGCAGCTCGGCGGAGCGTTGGGTCAGCTCGGCGCTGGGCAGATAGACATTGCCGTCATAGGCGGCCTGGCTCC
>CAZYHE010000364.1:537-4912 GCA_964647225.1 uncultured Anaerolineales bacterium | reverse complement strand
GTTCGGGGGCGTCTTGGGCAATGCCAAGTTCGCGGGCGATCTTATCGGCGGTGATGAAGCCGATGCCGTGGATGTCGCGGGCCAGCCGGTAGGGATCGGATTGGACGATGGAGAGCGCATCGTCGCCGTAGGCCTTGTAGATTTTGACCGCCAGCCCGGTGGAGACGCCGTGGCTTTGCAGGAAGAGCATCACCTCTTTGATCTTCTGCTGCTCGGCCCAGGCGCGCTCGATGATGCCGGCGCGTTTGCGGCCCACCCCCAGCACCTCGCGCAGGCGCGCCGGCTGCTCCTCGATCACCCGCAGGGTGTCCAGCCCGAACTTGCGCACGATGCGGTGGGCGGTGACGGGGCCGACGCCTTTAATCAGCCCGCTGCCCAGGTACTTTTCCAGCCCGGCGATGGTGGCCGGCAGGCCGGTGCGCACGGTGTCGGCGCGGAACTGCCGGCCATACTGCGGGTGCGCCATCCACGCACCGCTGATCAGCACCGACTCGCCGACGTTGATGCCCAGCATGGCGCCGATCACCGGCACGGTATAGGCTGCGCCTTCCGGCGTCAACTGGGCCACCGTGTAGCCGGTTTCCTCGTTGTGAAAGGTGAGGCGTTCGATGACGCCGCGGAGGGTGTCAGACATGGGTGGGGGGAGGCTACACCAACTTTTCCCGCAGCTTCGCGCTCGCGAAGTCCATCAGCGCAACGACGATCACGATTGCCGCGACGGTGACGCTGGTGGCGCGATATTTGCTGAATCGGAGAAGAGCTTGCCGATCAACTCGAAGGTTGTGACCGCCAATGCTAACATTTTACCAGGCCACCACTTTGATCCGCTCAACCTCGTCAAAGTGCGCATCGCGGCTGACTAATGTCAGATCGTGCTCAAGGGCAATAGCTGCAATCCAGATGTCGTTTTCGGGCAGAGGGCGTCCTTTGACGCGAAGCGCGTCCTTGATGTCGCCATAACGACGTGCGGTCTCCGTGTCGCATCCCAAGACAACATTGTTGGCCGCAAATTCGTCAATGCGCGCCAGATTGGCCTGTGGCCGCCCGGACTTGCGCGCGCCGAAATACAGTTCCCCAAACACGATGCTGGGCACAAACTTCAGCGGCCTGGGCAAGCCCGCCTTTGACTACCATGTCGCCTGCGAACAGGGCAATCACGATGTTTGTATCCAGCAGGTACCTACCATTCATTGGCATCCACCTGCTCGCAACCCTGTTCAATTGCCTGCCGCATGAGTTGCAGATCGTTTGCAGGTATAGCACCAGCAAATTGGAGCAGTTGGCTGCCAGGTACGCCGTGTGGCATAGATGCCGCCAGCGAGCGCGTGAACTCGAGTACGCGCCACTGTAGTTCGTTCGGCAAAACCCTGAGTTGATCCACTAACCTGTCCATGACAAGCGTGTTCATTTTGTCCTCCAGACGGCAGGTCGGGCGGATTTGCTTTGACCCGTTGCCCTACACCAACTTCTCCCTTATCTTCGCGCTCGCGAAGTCCATGATCGCCACCACGATCACGATCGCCGCGACGGCGGTGCCGGCGGAGCGATATTTGCTGAAGGGGAAGTAGTCGTTGTAGAGCAGGTTGCCGATGCCGCCGCCGCCGGCGAAGCCGACGATGGTCGCCATGCGCACGTTGATGTCCCACTGGTAGATCGAGTAGGAGACGAAGGGCGGGATGATCTGCGGCAGGATGCCGTAGACGATGGCCTGCAGCCGCGTCGCGCCGGTGGCGGTGATCGCCTCCAACGGCCCCGCGTCAATGTTCTCGATCGCCTCGGAGAAGAGCTTGCCGATCAACCCGAAGGTCGTGACCGCCAACGCCAGCATCCCGGCAAAGCTGCCGAAGCTCACCCAGTAGAAGAAGATCGCCACGTAGAGCAGCGCCTCGATCGAGCGCAGGATGTTGAACATGCCGCGCGTCAGATAGTAGATCCAGATCGAGAGGCGGCTGCGGCCGGTCAGGTTGCGCGCCGCCAGGAAGCTGAAGGGGATCGCCAGGAGCGCGCCCAGCGTCGTGGCGAGCAGCGCCTGGAAGATCGTTGCGATCATCTCCCGGACCACGGTGCTGACGACTTCGGGGTCCAGGTTGAACGAGAGGAAGCGGCGCACGAAATCGCCCAAGGTGGGCGCGGGATCGAGCAGCAGCTTCAGATCAATCCCGCACAGCCCCCAGAGATAGACGAAAACCGCCCCGCCGACGATGATATAGAACCAGACCCGCAGCGACTTGTAGAACGGCCGCCAGGGTTTGACGACCGTCTGCGTCGTGCCGACCATGATGCGTTCCCGCCATTTCGCGCTCACGTAGTCCACGATGACCACGACGATGGCGACCGCCCACAGCGCCGCGGCGTATTGCGTATACCCGCTTTTGCGGATCGTCTCCACCACGAAGTAGCCGATGCCGCCCCCGGCCACGAACCCGACGACCGTCGCCGAGCGCATGTTGATGTCCCACCGCAGGAGGGTATAGGCCAGGAAGGGCGGCACGATCTGCGGGATGACCGCGTAGCGAATGGTCTGGAAGAGGGTCGCGCCGGTCGCGGTGACCGCCTCGATGGGGCCGGGGTCAATGTGCTCGACCTCCTCGGAGAACAACTTCGCCAGCGCGGCCACCGAGTGGATGGTGAGGGCGATCACGCCGGCGAAGGACCCCAGGCCCACCCACAGGACGACGATCAGGCCCCAGATGAGGGTGTCCACCGCGCGCACGATGTTGAGGAGGGTGCGCGCCACGTAATAAATCGCGACCCCGCCGGGGATCCGCGACATGATGTTGCGTGCGGCCAGGAAACTGACGGGGATGGCAAGGAAGGTGGAGAAGATCGTCGAGATCAGGCCGAGCGCAATCGTCTCGATGATCTTGCCCGCCTGGAAGGTCGGCAGCGGCGTGCCCGCCTGCACGAACCCCAGGCGCACCAGCAGGTCGGGCGCGGGCTTCGGCACGATGCTGCCGAAGATGTAGCCAAAATTCTCGCTGGGAACCCACGCGCCCGCGGCGTTGCGCGTGAACAGATCGGGATGGAGGATGTCGTTGAAGATCTTGAGCGCGTTGCCAAAGCGCGTCACCAGGCGGTCGAGCCGCACGTCGGTGACTTGCCACGCGATGGTATAGATGACCAGTCCCGTCAGGAGCAGCCCAAGCCCACCCAGGCCGCGTTTGCCGCGCGCCTGGCAATTGGCGTCATAGACGTTCCAGAGCCAGAAGAGCACGAAGAGGGCCAGCAGCCAACTGGTTTCGACGCCGCCCAGGCTCACTTCGGCAATGTGGAAATTGTCGAGCGCCCAGGGGATCAAATAGCCCTGCGCCAGCGCTGCGAGCAGGATCAACACGCCGCGCTCGCGCTGGCCCAGGTAAAATTGCCCTGCGCCGGGGATGATCAGCGAAAGGGCGCTCACCAGCGCGGACGAGTTTTTGCGAGCGAGGAGAGAGGATGATGGGGCCATGTGCGGTCACCACTTCACTTCTCACCACCAAGGCACGAAGTCACCAAGTCCAATCTTCGCGTCTTTGTGGCTACACAATCGAAACGCGCTCGGCCTCTTGCCCGTAAATCGCCTTGAACTGCGCGTCGTCAATCTCTTTGGGTAAGCCTTCGAAGACCACGCGGCCATCTTTGAGCGCGATGGCGCGGGTGGCGTAGCGGTGGACGAGATCGAGAAAGTGCAGGCTGCACAGCACCGTGATGCCGCGCTCTTTGTTCATCTGTTCGAGGTATTTGAGGATCGAATGGGCCAGCACCGGATCGAGCGACGCGACCGGTTCATCGGCCAGGACCAATTTCGGTTCTTGCATGAGCGCGCGCGCGATGCCGACGCGCTGCTGCTGCCCGCCGGAGAGGGAATCGGCGCGCACGTGCGCCTTGTCGGCCAGGCCCAGTTGCTCCAGGTTGTCCAGCGCGCGCTGATGATCGGCGGGTGAAAAATAATCGAACAAGCTCTGCGACGGGTTGACGTAGCCGAGCCGCCCCGAAAGCACATTGGTTAGCACCGAGGAGCGCTTGACCAAATTGAACTGCTGGAAGACCATCCCGATTTGCCGGCGAATGCCGCGCAACTCTGAACTGGGCGCCGCGGTGATATCAATGTCGTTCCAGATGACCTTGCCGGCGGTCGGCTCGATCAGCCGATTGATGCAGCGCAGCAGGGTGGATTTGCCGGACCCGCTCAACCCGATCACGGCCAGGAACTCCCCATCTTGAACCTCGAAGCTGACATCGTTCAGCGCCTGGGTCCCGTTGGGGTAGACCTTCGTCAGATGCTCAACACGTAGCATAGTATTCCTCGCTGGGGAGGTGTAGGAGGGTAATCCGCTTGCGGACATGCCAGGCACTTGCGAAGTGCCTGGCATGTATGGCAAGGCCAGCGTGACCA
>CAZYHE010000364.1:0-527 GCA_964647225.1 uncultured Anaerolineales bacterium | reverse complement strand
CCCCCTCAAAATGGGAGATTGCTTCGGGGCTGCGGCCCCTCGCAATGACCGTCACAGCCGGGGCGCATCCCGCCTGCGGCATCGGAAACTCGCAATGACAACGTGCCAGGCACTGCCCGAAGTGCCTGGCACGTTGAAACGAATTTACTGCCTGACCAACTTGCTCACGTCCACGCCCGCCTTCTTCAGAAGCTCATTGAAGGGCGCGTAGTACTTAGCGTAATCGGCTACCTCGAAGGCATCGTAGTTGTAGATGCTCTTGACCACGGCCAGACCGGCGGGATCCTTCATCATTGCCAGCAGCGCCTCGGTGGTGATCGCCTTGATCTTGGGATCGAGGGCTTTGATGTACTGGAGGCCGTCGTTCGGGATGCGGTCGCCGACCTGGAACACCGTGACCTTCTGGGCGATGTCGGCGAACTTGCTGGCGAGGTTGGTCGCCTTGTCGGTCAGCACGTCCATGAACGCCACGCCGGCATCGCAGTCGCCGTTGTAGACGGCGATCGCGGCCTTGTCGTGCCCGCCCG
>CAZYHE010000363.1:0-5332 GCA_964647225.1 uncultured Anaerolineales bacterium | reverse complement strand
AGCCGGCGGTTCGACAGGCTCACCGACCGGGCCGCGCCCTGAGCCTATCGAAGGGCCAGGGCGCGGTTCGACAGGCTCACCGACCGGGCCGCGCCCTGAGCTTGTCGAAGGGCGCCCCCTCGGCTGGCTCAGGGCGCGCGGTGAGGCCGTCGCCCTCGATGCGCCCGCGCTGGCCGGCTCGGGAACGACGCCGGATATGTGGGAAGCCGCGTCCCTCGGCCCGAACCCGGAAGGGTGGGGCTTCCTGGTGCGGGATCGGCTCAACTACATGGGCTACAGCTCGATCTGCACCCCCGGCGCGGTGGCGGGGCTGGCGACGCTGCTGGCGCGCCACGGCACGATCTCCTGGGCGGATGCCATCGCGCCCGCGGCGCGCATCGCCCGCGACGGCTTCATGGTCGGGCAGACCCTCGCCGCGTCGTGGCGCTACCGGGCGCGCGATCCCCGGCTGTGCAACTCGCTGGATTGCCTGGAAGCGAACCCCGCGGCGCGGCGCATCTACCTGCGCGAGGACGGCGACCCCCTCGAACCGGCCGACATGCTCCGCAACCCCGACCTGGCCGCCACGCTGGATCGGTTGGCCGCCCGCGGGCCGGACGATTTTTACACCGGTGAGCTGGCCGGGGAGATCAGCCGCGATCTGGCCGCCCACGGCAGCTTCGTCACCGCGGGAGATCTGGCCGGGTATGCCGTGCGCGACAGCGCGCCGCTGGCCGGGACCTATCGCGGCTGGGAGGTGCGCACTGCGCCGCCGCCCCACGGCGGCCCGACCCTGATCGCGGCGCTGAACATCCTGGAGGGCTGCGACCTGGCGGGCATGGGCCACAATTCGGCGGAGTACATCTACCAGGTGGCGCTGGCGCTCAAGGCGGCCTTCGCCGACCGCAACCCGCACCTGGGCGACATGGAGTTCGTGGACGTGCCGCTCGATTGGATGATCTCCAAAGGCCGGGCGGCCGAGTGGCGGGATCACATCGTCGCGGGCCGGCCGATCGTGGTGGATTACGTGCCGCCGGAGACGCCCGACACGACCCACGTCAGCGTGGTGGATCGGCACGGCAACTGCGTCGCCCTGACCCACTCCCTCGGCTCCGGGTCGGGGGTCATCACGCCGGGGCTGGGCTTCATCTATAACAACTCGATGTGCAACTTCAACCCCGTGCCGGGCACAGCCAACTCGATTGCCCCGCGCAAGAGCCGGACGACGGGCATGGCGCCGACGGTCATCTATCGCGATGGCCGGCCCGTCCTGGTGATCGGCGCGCCGGGCGGGACGAAGATCATCACCTCGGTGCTGCAAGTGCTGCTCAACATCCTCGACTTCGGCATGAGCCCGAGCGAGGCCGTGCTCGCCCCGCGCATTGACTGCCAGGGCGACCTCATCACCTGCCAGCCGCGCATCCCGCGCTTCGTGCGCGACGCGGTCGCGCGGCGGCATCCGGTCGCGGCCAGCCCGAACAGCCACGGCGGCATGGGCCTGGTGCATGTGATCGCGCTGGATGGGGCGATGGGGCAGCTCGCCGGCGGCGCGGACACGGGCGCAGGGGGCATGGCGCTGCGGGTTCCTTGAACGCTGGCGTGATTGGGTGATTGTTATGGGCTTTACCTGCCCATTGTCTATGTTGCGCTCGTGTGACATACTGGCCGCAGTGAATCCGGTTGGTCTTCTGTTTTACGGTCATTGACCGAGGAGGTGTATCGTGATGCGCATCTTTCAGTTCGTGAAGCCGGCTCCGATTCTCACCGCGCTGCTGATTGGCGTGTTGCTGGTCGCCGGTTGTGGCGGAAAAGCGCAACCTGCGCCGACGGCAAAGCCCGTTCAGCCGTCACAGACGGCCGCGGCCCAGCCGACGCAAGCCGCGGCGGCGCAGCCCACCCAACCCGTCACGGCCCGGCCAACTCAGGCGGCGCAGCCCACGTCCGCCAGTCAGCCCACGTTGGCGCCGACCGCCGCGCGGAGCGCCACGCCCCGAGCGGCCGCGGCGACTCGTGCCCCGGCGGCCGCGGCCGGCGCGGGCAAGTTTGCCGACCCCAAAGAGCTTAACAGCTACCGCATGAAGACGACCATGTGGCCGAAGGATGAGGACAAAACCAAGGCGAGCACCATCGTGGTCGAGTGGGTCAAGAATCCGCCCGCCGAGCACACCACGATGGGCAGCACCGAGATCATCACCATCGGCGACCAGACGTGGGTCAAGATGATGGGCCGGTGGGTGCAGCAAGACCGCTCCACGCCCCAGCCGCAGAGCAGTGATGTGTCCGCGAACATCATGCGACAGATCGAGGACAAGGTCATTTACAAAGAGGTGGGCCGGGAGACGGTCAACGGGATCACCTGCAAACGCTTCACTTACAGCGGCGAAGCCACGATCCAGATCACCGAGGGCGCGCTGAAAGGTGAAGCCTGGGTGCGCGGGCAGGGCGACTCGTGGGTGGCCGATCAGCCTGGCCTGCCTGCCGTGATCATTCGGAACCGCGGCGAGAGCGAGATGAAGATGAAGGCGCCGGCCGGTTCAGGCGTGACGGGTGACATCAACATCGCGATGAATGTCGAGACCGAGTTGTACGACATCAACACGCCCATCACCATCACGCCGCCGGCGGATGTCTTCGTGCCGCCCACCTCGCCCGCCGGCGCTGCTCCCCGCCCCACGCCGACCCGTGGCGCGGGACAGCCGGCTACCCCTCGGCCAATCGTGACCGTTACACCTCGATCCACCGCGACCGTAGCAGTTCGGCGGACGGCGACCCCGGTCGCCACGCCGGCCGGCAAAGTCTCGACCTGGGAGTTCGACCGGCCGATTGACGGGAGTTGGTATGCCGAAGGCGGGGTGGACGCGACCGTTGGCATCGAGGCGCGGCCCGGCTACCTGCGTTTCACCGCGCCCAGCGGCAACGATCTTTTCCCCGGCACCAATTTCGACGCGCCGACCATCTTTCAGGTCGTCTCCGGCGATTTCACCGTCGAGACGGCCCTTGAGTTTGTGCCCACCGAGGATTACCAGGGCGCGGGCCTCTTCATCTGGCAAGACCAGGACAACTTCGTGCGCCTGGAACGCTGTTTCGGTGGGTTGGGCGGCATTGACAGCGGCATCTGTCTGCTGAAAATCGCGGACGGTGAGCCGGAAGTCATTGCAAGCCCCGTGGACATCCCGACAACCGCCGAGCGGGTGGAGTTGCGGCTCCAGAGGGCCGGGGAGCAAGTGACGGCGTGGTGGCGCGAGGCGTCGGCTGCGTCGGCCGGCCCGTGGCGAACTGCCGGCAAGATGGAGATCGCGCTGCCCGGCGGCCCGCAGCCGATGATGGACCAGGGTTTGCGCACCGGGATGCTCCTTTGCGTCGAACAAGGCGCGGCCGAGATCAGCGCCGATTTCGATGTGTTCCGCATTCGGAGTCAGTGATACGGGGCCAGGCAGCACTTGGCTCGGCGGTGTCGGGCGCAGCGTCACCCGGTCGCGGCCAGCCCCGCGAGCCACGGCGGCATGGGGCTGGTGCATGTGATCGCGCTGGATGGGGCGACGGGGCAGCTCGCTGGCGGGGCGGACACAGGTGCGGGGGTATGGCGTTGTTGGTTCCATGATGATCGGTATTGGCGACCCGGAAGCAGTTGACAGACCAGCCCGGTTATGCGATACTTTGCCGTGTGTGAGGCACCTTGCCTTACATACGGATCTAGCATACCACACTCACCAGACCCCAGGAGGTTGAGCCATGGAGACCAGGTACTCACGACGATCGTTCCTGCGCATGATGGCAGGCGCATCGGCCGCGCTGACTGCGGCGGCGTGCGCTGCCCCAGCCGCAACGCCGGCCCCGGCCCCGGCCGCTAAGGTCCCGGCTGCCGAACCGACCAAGGCCGCGGCCCCAGCCCCGGCGGCCACCGCTGCTCCGGCGGCGGCGCCCCAACCCAAGGCCGGCCAGACCAAGATCCAGTTCATGTGGTGGCCTGTCGGCGGCGACCGCGGGCTGAAGGCCATGGACGCGGCCATGAAGCCGTTCGAAGATGCCCATCCCGAGCTCTTCGTCGAGAAGATCCCGGTGGCGCAGAACTACATTGACAAGCTGGTCACGATGTACGCCGGGGGCACCCCGCCCGATGTGCATGCAGTGGACAACTACAACATCACTGAGGTCGCCGACAAGGGCGTGGTGATGGAGCTTGAGCCGCTGATCGCCAAGGATCAGGCGTTCAAGCTCGATGACTTCTTCCCCGCCGCGCTCAAGGAAGGCGTGTGGAAGAGCAAACGCTACGGGTTGCCCTACATCGGCAGCACGCGCATCATGTTCTACAACAGTGACCTGATGGCGGCGAAGGGCCTGGAGACCCCCGATAAGCTGTGGGAGAAGGGCCAGTGGACCTGGGAGAAGATGGTGGAGTACGCGAAGAAGCTGACCGACACATCGGGCGGCCCAGCCAAGACAGTGTACGGATTCACCGACGACCGCAACGTGGGCAGCGGCGGGTTGCCCAACTGGATCTGGGGCGCGAAGGGCGACATCCTGAGCGCGGACATGACCAAGTGCGTGTTGAATTCCTCGGAAGCGGTAGCGGGGATCAAGTTCATCCAGGACATGATCCACAAGGACGGGGTGTCGCCGAAGGCCGATGCGATGAAGGATGTGGACCTGGTGGCGACCGGCCGCATCGGTATGTGGATGAGTTGGCGCGGCCTGAGCGTGGGGTATCGTGCGTTCTCGTACAAGTGGGACGTCGTGCCCGCCCCGGTCGGCGCGGCCGGCAAGATGACCCTCTACAAGGGCAACTCGATGTGCATCGCCAAGGCGACCAAGCTCGTAGAGCCATCGTGGCAGTTGGCAAAGCACATCACCGGCCCGGTGGCGGATCAGGCGTACATCATGAACGGCGGCGCGACCCCGCGCAAGGATAATCGCGAGACGTTGATGAAGAGCACCCCGCCGCAGAACAACCAGTACTTCTACGAGCCGCTCAACGAAGGCTGGACCAAGATGCTGCCCTTCAACCCGAAGTGGCGCGAATGGACCACCGAGTCGAACAAGTTCTTCGACCGCGTCTTCCTCGACAACGAAGATGTGCAGAAGGTGATGAACGAGTTGGCGCCGGCGATGGAGAAGATCCTGAAGGCGTAGTCGTCTCCTTCACGGATGGAGGGGAACACGGATGCAAAGATATCGTCATCGGTGTTCCTTTCCATCGGTGGGGCGCGCTCCGCTCAACCCGTTTCAACGGGTTTGGCATATCAGGCTGCGATTTCAATCGCAGCTCCACATCACGAGGTAACGCGCCTATGACCGTTCCTGCGCTCGCCCCCACCGCCCGCGCCCCGCGGCTCACCCATCGCACGCGGGAGGA
>CAZYHE010000362.1:0-5339 GCA_964647225.1 uncultured Anaerolineales bacterium | reverse complement strand
GTTTCCCGGAATACGACACGCCGGTGAAGATCGGTCAGCGGGTGGCGGTGATTGGCGCAGGCAACGTGGCGATGGACGCCGCGCGCTGCGCGCTCCGCCTGCAGAAGATGCGTGGCCGGCAAAACGGCGACGGGCCGCCGGAGTCGCACATCGTCTATCGCCGGTCGCGGCACGAAGTGCCCGCCCGCGAGGAGGAATTCCACCACGCGGTCGAGGAGGGGGTCATCTGCGACTTTCTGACCAATCCGATCGCAATCCTGGGGGACGACAAAGGCGCGGTGCGGGCCATGCGCTGCATCCGCATGGAATTGGGCGAACCGGACGCGTCGGGCCGGCGCTCGCCCGTGCCCATCGCCGGCTCCGAGTTCGAGATGCCGATGGAGACGGTGATTTTTGCGCTGGGCACCAGCCCCAACCCGATCGTCTTCAACAACGCGGCCGGGCTGGAGCGCACGCGTCATGGCACGGTGGTGGCCGACGCGGAGACCGGCCGCACGCTGAAGCCGGGCGTGTGGGCCGGCGGCGATGTCGTGACCGGCGCGGCGACCGTCATCAGCGCGATGGGCGCGGGCAAGCGCGCGGCCGCGGATATACATAAGTTTTTGAGCGACGAGAAGTTGTTTAACGTGGGGTAGGTGGCCGGTAGATTGGTAAAGTGGTAGATTGGGGACATCCGGTCAACCCCAGTCTACCAGTCTACCAACTTACCAACCTACCAATCTACCAACGCATGACCACTTACACTGTCCACTTCGAACCTGGTGCTAAGGCCGTCACCGTGCCCAGCGGGACGATGCTGTCGGACGCGGCGCGGCTGGCGGGCTTTGACCTGAATCAGCCGTGCGGCGGGCAGGGGCGCTGCGGCCGTTGCGCGGTGATCGTGGATGATGCGCGCTCGGCGGTGCGGCGGCGCTCGACGATCCGCCTTTCCGCGGAAGATGTGGCGGCTGGCTATGCGCTGGGCTGCCAGACGGTGATCGAGGGGGATGCCTGGATCACGGTGCCGCCGCAGCAGGCCATCGAGCGCCGGCTGACCACACACAAGACGGCTGCGCGCGTTGAGGTTCCGGCGAGCTACGATCCGCGACGGGATCAGCCGATCCAACGTTTCTACCTGCGTCTGAACCCGCCCGACCTTGCGGATCAAACTGACGATTGGTCGCGCGTGGCGCGCGAGTTGGCGCAGTTCGGCGTAGAAAATCCGCAGGTCGGCCTGCCGCTGCTGCGCGACATGCCGCGCATCCTGCGGGCGACGCCGGATGAGGCGGACGGTGTCACCCAGCCGGATGAAGATGACGAATTGCCCGATATCTGGCGCGATACCGCTGAACCGTGGCAGGTGACGGCCGTCGTCGCGCTGGATGCCTGGGATCGGCCGAACGGCCCGCCGCAGTTGTTGGCGCTGCTGCCGGGCGATCACACCGACCGGAACATGGGCGTGGCTGTGGACATCGGCACGACCACGGTCACGGTTTGGCTGGTGGATCTGGAGAGCGGCGAGGTGGTGGCGCAGGCCAGCGACTACAACGGCCAGATTGCGCGTGGCGAGGACGTGATCTCGCGCATCATCTACGCCAGGAAGCCGGGGCGCCTGGCCGAGTTGCAAGATCTGGTCATCGGCACGATCAACCGGCTGCTCTTGGCCGTGTGCCGGCAGGTGAAGGCCAGCCCGCATGAAATCCTGAAGTTGGCGATCGCCGGCAACACGACCATGATCCACCTGTTGCTGGCGATCCCACCCGACTCCATCCGCCTGGCGCCGTTCATTCCCGTGGTCAACCATCCGCCGACGATCACGGCCGGCGAACTGCGGCTGGCGGTGCATCCCCAGGCCGTGGTGGATTGCCTGCCGGGCGTCGCCAGCTACGTCGGCGCCGACATCTCCGCGGGGGTGCTCAGCACGAAGATGGACGAGGCGCCCGAGCTGACCCTCTTCATTGATGTCGGTACCAACGGCGAGACGGTGCTCGGCAATGCCGACTGGCTGGTCACGTGCGCGTGTTCGGCCGGCCCGGCGTTCGAGGGTGCGGGGGTCGAGCACGGGATGCGGGCCACCATCGGGGCCATCGAAGAGGTGTGGATCAGCGGCGACACGCTGGAGCCATCCTATCGCGTGATCGGCCGCGAAGGCGAGAAGCCGCGCGGCATCTGCGGTTCCGGGCTGCTGTCGCTGCTGGCCGAGATGTTCATCACCGGCGTGGTGAACAAGGCGGGCGATTTCCATGTCGGCGCATCGCCGCGCATCCGCGACGGCGCGCACGGGCCGGAGTATGTGATTGCCTGGGGCGGGGAGACGGCGCACGGCCAAGACATTGCCGTCACCGAGGTGGACATTGATAACCTGATGCGGGCCAAAGCGGCCATCTATGCCGGCTTTACCGTGATGGCGCAAAGCGTCGGCGTGGATCTGGCCGATGTATCGTCCATGTTGATCGGCGGCTCCTTCGGCCAATACATCAACGTGGAGAAGGCGGTGCAGATCGGCCTGTTGCCCGACCTGCCCGCGCCCCCCGGCAGCGCATCACCGTGGGATCGTTTCAAGTTCCTGGGCAATACCGCGATCCGCGGCGCGTACATGGCGCTTTTGCATCGTGACACCCGCGCCCATCTGAGCGATATCGCTCGGATGATGACCTATCTGGAGTTGTCCGCGGATAATACCTTCTATGACGCGTTCATGTCGGCCATGTTCTTGCCGCACACCGACCTCGGACAGTTTCCGACGGTGGAGGCGACGCTGAATAAATGACAGGGTGACAAGATGACAGGGTGACACGGTGACATGGTGACTGGGTGATAGGATGCTGTTTGGGACTCCTTCACCGTGTCACCCGTTCACCGTGTCACCCTGTCACCCGCCCACCGTGTCACCGCAAAGAGGAGGAGATATGGCTACAACCACACTACCTGTCGAACAGCTCACCAGCTATCGCCACCTGATTACTCTGCCTGATGGGTTACGAGTCTTGTTGCGCCCTCTGACGCCCAAAGATCGCGATGCGTTGGTGGCGCTCTTCACTGGTCTGCCGCCGACCGAAACCCAGTATTTCCGCAGCAACATTGCAGATCCGCAAGTCGTCGGCACGTGGGCCGAAAAGCCGGACTACGCCAAAGTTTTTCCGCTGGTGGCGGTGGTCGGTGACCGAATTGTCGGGAATTCGACGCTTCATCTGGGCCGGGACTACACCCGCCACATCGCAGAAATCCGCATCTTTCTCCTGAAGGAATACCGCCGTCACGGCATCGGCACGACGATGATCCGGGCGCAGCTTGAGATCGCCCGCAAGCTCGGTCTTCACCAACTGATCGCGGAGGTTGTCGAGAGCCAACCGCAGGTGATCCACGCCTTCGAGCGCCTCGGCTTCGAGCGCCAGTTCGCCTGGAAAGATATGTTCATGACGCCGGAAGGCGAGACGCTGGACATGATCGTGTTGGTGAATTATTTGAAGAGGCCGACGGATAATTTTTGAGACGTGTTGCGTATTACGTATTGCGTGTTGTGTGCAATTTGGCGGCGCGAATCGTATGGGTTGACGAAATACGCACTACGCAGTACGCCATACTTCTGATTACGAGGAACACTGCATGACTATCACCATCGCCGTCGCAGGCAAGGGCGGGACGGGCAAGACGACCCTCTCTGGCCTGCTTGTTCGTTATTTGATCCAGCAGCGGCCCGGCAAGAAGGTGCTGGCGATTGACGCCGACCCGAGCAGCAACCTGCATCTGGTGCTGGGCCTGCCCCTCACGCAGACCATCGGTGACATCCGCGAGGAGTCGCGCGCCGGGGTGACGCCGGGGCAATCGCGCACTGACTGGTTGAGCTATGCCGTGCGCATGGCCGTGGAGGAGGGGGACGATTGCGATCTGTTGGCGATGGGCCGGCCGGAGGGGCAGGGTTGTTATTGCGCGGCCAACCACATGCTGCGCAGCATCATGGATGGCATCAACGCGGGCTATGATTATGTGGTGATGGACAACGAGGCGGGGATGGAGCATCTCAGCCGGCGCACGACGCGCGACGTGGATCACCTGCTGCTGGTCAGCGATGGCAGCCTGCGCGGCATGGCCGCGGCCGAAGCGATGCTGACGCTCAGCAAGGAGTTGGAGGTCAACGTCCGCAACACCTACCTGGTGGTCAACCGGGTCATCGGCGAGATGCCGCCGGCGCTTCGGGCGAAGGCGGAGGCGATGGGCGTGTCATTGCTGGCGGTATTGCCCTACGACCCGCAACTGGTGGAGTTCGACGGCCAGGGCCGGCCGCTGGTGGAGTTGCCCGACGATGCGGTGATGAGCCGGGCGGTGGCGGGGATGGCGCAACGGTTGCTCGCCAAATGATACCGCTTGACGATATTACCGCTTTGTGATACTACGAGTGGGTGCAAATGGATGAGAGACTGCCGCCAATTCATCCTGGGGAAGTCCTGTTTGAGGATTTCATGCAGCCTTTGGGGTTGACGCAATACCGGGTCGCCAAAGACATCGGGGTTTCGCCGCTGCGGATCAGCCAGATCGTGCATGGCAAGCGCGCCATCACGGCCGACACGGCGCTGCGTCTGGCGCGCTACTTCGGCACGAGCGCAGCCGTGTGGCTCAGGTTGCAGGCGCGCTATGATCTGGAAGTGGCAGAGGCCAAGATCGCCGAACGCATCGTCCAGGAAGTGAAGGTTCTTGGGCGCGCACCCGTACTGCAACCGGTGTAGCGCCGATGGATCAGGCAAAACAGAAACGTCTTGAAGCCAAAGGCTGGAAGATCGGGTCCGTCGCGGAGTTTTTGGAATTATCATCCGAAGAGTCGGCATTAGTAGAGGGACTTATGCAACAGGAAATCTATCGTACCATCAGCGTCCTGCTGTCCAGCCACGAACCGGCCGACCTGCATCGCGGGTTGGAGATGGTCAGAGAAGTGGCCGCGGGGGCCGGGCCGGAGCTTTGCGGGCAACTGTGCGAGACGATCCTCCCGCTGTTTTATATTGACCCGCTGGATCACCCTGAACACGTGCCGGTGATCGAGCATGCCATTCGCGTCGTGGCGGGCCTCGGGGAGGCCGTCATCCCCGCCCTGATCCAAAACCTGGAGATGGGCGATGTCAAAGCGCAGATGGCGATTGCCCAGGCGCTCGGCTGGATGGGCGCCGCGGCCGTGGATCCGCTGATCGCCGAGTACCATTCGTCTTGCCCCGACCCGTCGTGCCGCGCCTTCCTGCTCTACGCGCTGGGCAAAGTCAAAGCACCGGAGGTTGTCAAGGCTGCGCCGCTGGCGATCGCGGCCGCGGCCTCCGCTGACCTGGAGCTGCGCGACACCGCCACGCGGGCGCTCGGCAAGTTCGCCGAGTCCA
>CAZYHE010000361.1:0-5343 GCA_964647225.1 uncultured Anaerolineales bacterium | reverse complement strand
CCCGTGCCGCCTTTTGTGCGTGCGCGGTCGGCTTTGTAGAAGCGCTCGAAGATGCGACTCCGCTCGGTCGAAGGAATGCCCGGCCCATCATCTGTGATGCGCAGCAGAACATCTTCATCCGCCGGTTCCGCCTCGATGCGAATGCTGCCGCCGGTCGGCGTGAATTTCACGGCGTTATGCACCAGGTTGCCGATGACACGGCTCACCTGCTCGACATCGGCCAGGGCGGCCAGATCTGGTGGCGTCAGCACGCTGAGGCGTTGGCCCTTGGCCGCGGCCTGAGGCGCCAGTTGCGTCAGCGCACGCTGCACCACGCCCGCCAACGCGACCGGCACGAGCCGCAACACCACCTGGCCGGATTCGATCTGGGCCAGATCGAGCATCTCCTGGCTCAACTGGCTGAGAGCCTGCACCTGGCTCTCGATCTGGTCGAGCAGCCGGCCGCGCACTGCATCCGCCATGCCCGCGCTGTCGCGCAGGGTTTCGGCGGCCAGGTTGATGTTCGCTAACGGGGTGCGCAGTTCGTGCGAGATGTTCGCCACCAGATCGCGACGCGCCCGCCCCAACCGTTGCAATTCGGTCACATCGCTGATGGATATGGCGGCCGCGTCAATGGCGGCGATCGGTGCGACGCTGATGCGCAGAATCTGTCCGTTCACCGCAGCCTGGCGCACCACTGCGCGGCCGCCGGCGAGCGCATCCTGCACGGCTTGGTTAAGCTCTACATCACCGGCCAGCACGATGAACGGCTTGCCTATGGGCGGGGCATCGGAATCGAACAACTTCCAGGCGATTGGATTGCCCCAGAGGATGCAGCGGTCGGCATCCAACAGCAGGAGGGCATCTGGCGTGGCCGCGCCGAGGCCGTTCAGACGCGCTTGAATTTCGGTGACCAATTGGCGCAGGGTGGTCCGGTCGGCGATGGCGGCCGCGTACGCCTGCGCGGCCAGATCGCGCTCGCGGCCGAGTTGGCACAACCGAACGCCGCACCAGGCAAGGAGCGCCAGCGCGGCCAGAAACAGACCCAGCCAGAGGTCGGCCACCTCAACCCTCGAACCGATAGCCGATGCCGCGCACCGTGATGATGCGCGTTGGGTTCGCCGGATCGGCCTCGATCTTCTCGCGCAGCCAACGGATATGCACGTCCACCGTGCGCGTGTCGCCGTAGAAATCCGCGCCCCAGACGCGATGCAACAAGAGATCACGTGTCAGAACGGCGCCGCGCTGCCGCATCAGCTCGGCCAACAAGCTGAACTCGCGCGGGCTGAGCAGCAGTTCGCGCTCCCCCAGGTGCGCCCGGCGGCTGACCAGATTGAGGACTAATACCGGCCCCGAACCGGTCGCCGGATCGCCCGCGCGCAACTCATCGCCACCGCCGCGCGGATTGGCGCGGCGCAACAGCGCGCGGATACGCGCCTGCAACTCGCCCAGGCTGAACGGTTTGGTCAGGTAGTCGTCGGCGCCGCTTTCCAGGCCCACGATCTTGTCCAGTTCACCGATGCGCGCGGTCAACATCAAGATCGGCACATCCGATGTCTGGCGCAGGTTGCGACAGACGCTCAGGCCATCGAGTTCGGGCAGCATCAGATCCAGGATGACCAGGTCGGGCTGCTCGGTATGCGCCTGCTCCAGCGCTGCGCCGCCGGTGGCCGCCGTCACAACCCGATACCCCACGTTGCGCAGGTTGAACGCCAACGTCTCGACGAGCGCTGTGTCATCATCCACCAAAAGGATCTTCTCCGTCACGCGTCCCTCTCCCTCCAAAGATATGATGAAAATGATATCGGACGTCCGTTAACCCCATGTTATTTGGAAGTTAACTCAACGCGAAAATTTTGTTAAATAATCTTAATCAACAAGACCGGAATGCACCGCCACACGCCTGGCGCTTCCGAAAGCCTCGGGCGTGTTGGCGGCGATCCCACAAGTTAACATACCTTCACTCGATCTTAACGCCCGCCAAAACATACCGCAAACAGGGCTTAACGTGCGCCTGCTATTGTGATGATCGGGCACAGGAACATGCCTCCTTCCTCCTTGACGACCGGCTACCTTCAGTGGGGCCTGAGGGTAGCCGGCGTGAGGTGGGATGTTGATCTCTTCGTATCGCTGTGACCGGTCTCCTGACCGAGTCACGCAAGGAATCCACTGTTATGAGTCAAGATCACGCGTTGAGCCTGCGCGTCAGGAATTTGGGGCGCCGCGAACTGTTGAGTTGGAGCTTGATGGCCGCCTCGGCGGCACTGACCGCCAAGCTGCTTGATGTCAGTCTGCGCTTCGCGCATCCCGCGGTGGCCGCCGGTGAATTCGGTGGGCAATTCGACCTGGGGCCAGTGGCCGATCTCCCGGACAGTGATGCGCCGCCGGTGAATCATCCCGCAGGACGTTTCTTCCTGGTGCGCACGCACGCGGGTGTCACCGCATTCCACAAGGTCTGTACGCATCTCAGTTGCCTGCTGGCGTGGGACGATCAGGCCGCGGCCTTCGTCTGCCCCTGTCACGGCTCGCAGTTCAGCCGCACGGGCGAGCTGGCAACCGGGCCGGCCACCCGCGGCCTGGATCAGTTCGCCGTGCAACTCGTGACGCCCGATGGTCAGGTGCTTGCAGAGACCGACTTGCAGCGTGGCGGGCCAGTCGCGATTCCCGGAACAGCGCCGCGCCAGGAGACCGCAGACAGCGCCGCGACCTCCACACCAACCAGCCAAGCAAACGACGACGAACCTGCTGCTGGCGATGCAGATACCCCGGCCGCCCCAGGGTGGCGGCTGGTCGTAGATACCGGTCGGCTGATCGCGGGCCGGCCCGGCCGCGCGGGGATCCAACGTGGCGGTTGACGAAACGTCTGTCGAAGCGCCCCGGCGACCCGCTGCGGAGATCATGCGGACAGATGCGGGCATGCTGGATCGCTTGGCGCGCAGCCTGGCAGCCGGTATGGGGTTAGTCGAGTTGCGCGCGCTCCTGCGCGGCGACCCACCGACGGAGCGGCCCAGCCCGCGCTATCGCGCGCACACCCACAGCCTGCTGCTGCATCTCCGGCCGCGCTTCTATGCCCAGGCGAGCACCCGCTTCACCCACACCTTCCGCCTCGGCTTCTTCACCACCTTCTTCTTCATTATCGAGGCCATCACCGGGCTGATACTCATGCTCTACTATGTCCCGACGCCCGAAGGCGCGTACGAGTCCATCTGGCGGCTGATGACGCGCGTGCCGTTCGGCGAGCTGCTGCGGGATATCCATCGCCTGGCGGCCGAGGGGATGGTGATCTTCGCCTTCTTGCATCTGCTGCGCACCTTCCTGACGGCCTCGCACCGGGAAAAACGGGCCTTCACCTGGCTGACCGGCGTCTTCCTGGGCCTGTTGACGCTGGCGCTCACCTTCAGCGGCTATCTGCTGCCGTGGGATCAACTGGCGTATTGGGCCGTGACGATCGGGACGAGCATGGCCGCGACCGTGCCGTTGATCGGTGACGAGCTGAACATCTTGCTGCGCGGGGGCGCGGAGATCGGGGCCGATGGCCTGCTGCGGTTCTATCTGCTGCACGTGATCTTGCTGCCGGCGCTCGCGGCGCTTGTGCTGGGCGTACACTATTACGGCATCGCCCGCCGGCATGGCATCTCACTGCCCGCTGATGTTGAAGAGGGGGATCTTGCGCCCGCGGCCAGGGCTGAAGCGACCCGTCGCATTGATTTCCTGCCCGACCTGCTGATCCATGAGGCGTTTCTGGTCTGCGTGGGACTGCTGGCGCTGATCGCCGCGTCGGTCTTCCTCTATGATGCGCCGCTGGAGACGCACGCCAATCCGCAACGCACGCCGCTCGAAACCGAAGCGCCCTGGTTTTTCCTTTGGGTGCAAGGCCTGCTCAAGCTCGGCGATGTGACGCTGCTGGGCGTGGCGGTGCCGCTGGCGCTCGTGGCGCTGCTGCTGGCCGTGCCCTACCTGGATCGGTCGCCGCACCGCCGGCTGCGCAAGCGACCGCTGGCGCTGGCTCTGACGACGGCGGGGGTGGCGGCGCTTCTCGCCTTGAGCTACATCGGAACCCCGCGCTTCGGGATCGCGCTGCCGCCCGCAACCGTCATCGCGCAGACGTTGGCCCCGGAAGAAGGAGTCGGGCCGTTGCGCAGTATACCGTTCGATGCGCTGCCGGTCGGTGTCTATGTGGTCGGGGTGGATGACCCGGCCGGCCTGCCCGCGACGTTTGGGCGCGTGTTTGCCGAGTACGGCCGTCAGGTGAAGCTGGCGAGCGAACGTGGGCGCCTGCCCGATGCGCAGGCGTTTCTCATCGTGCAGGAGTGGCAGCAAGACCTCAAACGCGTGACCCTGCGCATCGGCTGGACCGATGCACAACGCGGCAGCCGTCAGACATACGAGCGCGACCTCTATTTGCATCGGCAGCGCGCCGGCGAGGCGGCGCCATGACCCGACCGGGCGCAAACCTGGCGTTGGGCGCGCTGGCTGCCCTGGCGACCCTGCTGCTGCTGGGCCTGGCGGGTGAGGCGGAAGCGACACGCATGGCGCGCCGTACGCAGATGCAGCACGCCATGCGCATCGAAGCCGGGGCGGCCCTGTTCGCCGAGCACTGCCGCAACTGCCACGGCATCAACGGCGAAGGCGTCGGGCAACTCGGTCCGGCGCTGAACGACCGGGGCTTTTTCGATGGCCGGTTGCGTGAAGTCGGTTGGCCGGGCACGCTCGACGAGTACATCCAGCACGCCATCGCCGAGGGCCGGATCACCGCGACGCGGCCGCTCTACGCCGGAGACGGGAGCGTCGCCATGTCGGCCTGGGCGCAAGCCTACGGCGGCCCGCTGCGGCCGGATGAAATGCAGAACCTGGCGGCATTCGTGCGTAACTGGGAGGCGACCGCCGCAGGCCGCTTCAAAGCCACGGAGTTGGTCGTACCGACCCCCGAACGTGGCTCCGATGCGGCCCAGGCGGCGCGCGGCGGCCAGCTTTTCCGCAAGGCCGGCTGCGCCGAGTGCCATGCCGCGCCGGGCAACGGAGACGCCACGATCGGCCCAGACCTGTCGCGGATCGCGACGACCGCCAAGGCGCGCGTGCCGGGCTACTCGGTCGCGGAGTATCTGCGAGAATCGTTCCTCATCCCCAATGCCTTTGTCGTGGATGGCTACGGCCCAAACTTGGGTTGCGGCGGCGTGCTCACCCACGAGCAGTTGGACGATTTGGTGAGCTATCTGCTTTCCCTGGAGTGAGGCCACATGCAGACCGCCGGATCGGGCAAATGGAAACCCCGGCAGCCTGGGCCAGGCCGTCCGGCGTCGGCTCAGGTCAGCCGCGGGAGCGCGGCTTTGCGATGGTTGCAGCTACTTGCAGTGATCGGAAGCG
>CAZYHE010000360.1:0-5372 GCA_964647225.1 uncultured Anaerolineales bacterium | reverse complement strand
TACGTCGTCTCATGTTTGTCGCTCTGTTGGCGCTGGCCTTGAGCCTGGCCCTGGTCGGTGTGGTCGCGGCGGTGGATACGGGCACGAAGCAGGTGGGCGTGGTCATCGCATTCCCCGATGGCACCGCACATACCGAGATCGTCACGGTTCCCATCACCGCTACCGCGTTCGATGTCCTGAAGGCGGCCAAGATCAATCTGGTCAGCCAAACATCGAGCTTCGGCCCGGCCGTTTGCGCCATCAACAACGTCGGCTGTCCGGCGACGAACTGCTTCTGTGACCCGAAGCAGTTTTGGGCCTATTATCATCTGAACGGCAACGCCTGGGCGGTGGCGGCCGAGGGGGCGAGCGCCCATGTGCCGGCCAATGGCGCGGTCGAAGGGTTTGTGTGGAGCGGGATGGACGCCAAGTTCAACCCCACCTCGCAACCCCCGGTGGTAACTTTCGTCCAAATCGCCGGCGCGCCGAAGCTCCTGACCCTGCCCAAGACGGGCGGCAGCGGCCTCTGGTTGATCGGCAGCGGGTTGGGCGGTCTGTTGCTGGCGGCCGCGGGCCTGGCAACGGGCTTCGCCCGTGGCCGGCAAGCCCGGCGCTGAGCGTGCTGGGCCGGAGATCGCGAACGATGAAACGTTTCACCCATTCGATCCTGTTGGTCGTCGTGCTGGCCGCGGCGGTCTGGCTGCTGCCGCTGGAACGGCTGTCGCCGGCCGCGGCGGCGCAAGAGGGGCCGCAGCGCGCCGCGTTGGTGGTGCGGTTCGCGGATGGCGCGGTCGAGACCCGCTGTGTGTCATTTGCCGAGCCTGCGATCTCCGGCGCCGATCTGTTGGCGCGTTCCGGTCTCCCCGTGATCGTCAACTCGAACAGCGGGCTGGGCGGCGCGGTGTGCAGCATCAAGGGTCAAGGCTGCGCCTTCCCCAGCCAGGATTGCTTCTGCCGGTGTCAGGGGAGCGCGTGCGAGTATTGGGCCTATTATCACTTAAGCGATGGCCGCTGGGTCTACTCGGATGTGGGCGCGGGCAATTACCAGGTGTCGGATGGCGCGGTCGAGGGCTGGTCGTGGGGGAAGGGCAACTTCACCAGCGGCACAGAGCCGCCCGCGGCCCGCTTCGCCGATATCTGCACCGCGCCTGTGGCTGCGGCGGCGGTGACCGGGAAGGCCGCGTACGGACAGGCGCCCGCGGCGGTGGTTGCGCTGGGCGATTCCGCTTCGGCGCCGCGCTATGCGAGCTTTCTCCTGTTCGTGGCGGCATTGGCCGGCGGCTGGGCCTGGATGCTCACGCGCCGGAAGCGCGAGCTACGGGCGACCGAGGCTTCGTCCCGAGGCTCAGCCCGAAGGGTCGCGGCAACATCTGCGAAATCGGCCTGCGCCGATTAGTATGGTTTGATGTCCACAAACCGCGCCTCGCATCCTCTTGCCTGGCTGGCCTGGCTGGCCGCGGCCGCGCTGCCGGCCCTTTCCACGCGCAACCCCCTCTACCTCATCCTGACCTTGTTGGCGGTCGGCCTTGTCTACAGCACGCTGGGCCGGCGCAGCCCATTGGCGCAAAACTGGGGCGCGTTCGTCCGCTTCAGCGCCTATCTGTGGCTGTTGAGCATCCCTTTCGTGGCCTTGCTGAACCACCACGGCGCCATCGTGCTCTTTCGACTGCCCGCCGCCTGGCCGCTGATCGGCGGGCCGATCACGGCCGAAGCGTTGATCTATGGCCTGACGGGCGGGCTGGCGTTGGTGACGCTTCTGCTCGTCTTCGCGGCGTTCAACGTGGCGGTGGATCAGGCCCGGCTGCTGCGCCTGACGCCGGGCTTCGTCTACCAGGCCGGGGTGGTGGCCGGCATCGCGGTCGCGTTCGTGCCGCAGATGGTCACAACCTGGGCCGCGATCCGCGAGGCGCAAGAGGTGCGGGGCCATCGGGTGCGCGGGGTGCGCGACCTGCTGCCGCTGCTCATGCCACTTCTGGTCACTGCGCTGGAGCGGGCGATGCAGCTTGCCGAGTCCATGGAGGCGCGCGGCTTCGGCGGGCAGATGTTGGCGGCGACCGCGGCCGAACGGCTGCGCATCCAGGCCGCGTTGCTGGTGGGCCTGGCCGCGCTGGGGATGGGGATGGCCGGCCTCGGCTTCTGGCCCGACCGGCCGGGGCTGACGGGCGGGCTGCTGGCCGCTGGCGGCGCGCTCCTGCTGTGGGCGTTCTGGGATCAGGGCCGCCGCGTGCGACGCAGCCGTTATCAGCGGTGGACATGGGCGCGGGCCGATCGGCTGGTGCTGGCGATCAGCCTGGCGTCGGCGGGCATCTGGCTATTCGTCTTGCTGACCCACGGCGACTGGCTGCTTTACTATCCCTACCCGCCCTATTCGCCCTGGCCGGGGTTCGAGCCGATCGTGGGCTTCGGCATCTTGCTGCTCGCCGCGCCCGCGCTGCTCCTGCCCTCCCGCTGATGGAGAGGTCAGTTGTCAGTCGTCAGCGCGCTGATGGAGGGAGTACGAATGTCTCGGATGGTCTGGAGTCTTCTGCTTGGTCTCGCCGTTGTTTTGGGCGCGGCCGGGATTTGGGCGGGCCGCGTGCCGCAGGGGAGCGCCGGCCCGCCCAGCGGCCTGCCGCCCGCGCCGGCCGTCGGCCACCCCGCGCCTGAGGTGTCTCTGACGACCGTTGCCGGGGAGACCTTCACCCTCTCGGCGCTGCGCGGGAAGCCAGTCGTCCTCAACTTCTGGGCGACCTGGTGTCCGCCCTGCCGCGCCGAACTGCCGGAGTTGCAAGCCGCGCATGAGCGTTACGCCGGGGAAGTCATCATCGCCGGGGTGAATCAGGCGGAGCCGCCGGCGAGCGTGATCGCCTTTGCCGGCCAGGTCGGCCTCTCGTTCCCCCTGCCGCTCGATGTGCGGGGCGACGTGAGCCGGCAATACGCGGTGCGCAGCCTGCCGACGACCTTCTTCATTGATCGCGACGGCATCATCCGGCGGATTCAGATCGGCCCAGTGACCGAAGCGACATTGGCGCAGGCCCTGCAGGTTATCTTCCCGTGACCGAGAACTGACGACTGACGACCGAGGACTAACGACTAATGCTCCCCATCCTACAAATCGGGCCGCTGGCCCTGCCAACCTATCCCCTGGCGCTGTTGATCGCATTCTGGACCGCGCTGGAGATCAGCAGTCGGAGCGCGCGGCGGGCGGGGCTGGACGGCGATCATCTTTACAACGCCGGGCTGTACGGCGCGCTGGCGCTGATCGTCGCGGGGCGCGGGGCGCATGTGGTCGCCTTCTGGCCGGCCTATCGCGTGCAGCCGGGGGAGATCATCGGGCTGAACACGCAGGCGTTCCTGTGGGGGCCGGGGGCCATCATCGGGGCCTGCGTCGCGGCGTGGTACATCTATCGTCACAAGCTGCCGTGGGCGCAGGTATTGGATGCCGCGGCCGCGGGTACGCTGGTGGGGCTGATCATCGCCGAATTGGGGGCATTCCTGGCCGGAAATGGCATCGGCGCGGCGGCCGAGCTGCCCTGGGCGGTGGAATTGTGGGGCGTGCGGCGGCATCCCGTCCAACTCTACGCGGCGCTGGGCGCGGCGCTCACCCTGGCCGCGACGCTGTGGGCGTCGCGGCGGGGCCTGCGCGGCGGGATGGCCGCTTGGATCGGCCTGCTCGGCTGGGGCGTGACGACTTGGCTCGTCGAGCCGTTCCGGGCCGAGAGCGCGACGATCCTGGGCGGTCTGCGGACCGCCCAAGTCATCGGCTGGGCCGCGGTGATCGGCGCGTTGTGGGCTTTACGCCCCCGAACTCGGTCAAAGCAGTAGACGATTAGCGACAGCAGGCTTTTACCCGGAGTTACTAAGGGTCGAGTAGCTTGGCCAGATCTGCCGGAGCGAGAGGGGATGCACTCACCTCTATTGGCGCCTCATAGATCACCGCCGGCGCCTCGTAGGTACCCCGGACGGACGGTGTATGTTCATTCATTGCAGATTTCCTCGCCGGTGATGTTCAAATCAGCATCAGGGTTCAAGCAGTTTGCTAAGATCCGGCGGGTTGTACGCACAGACTTCTATGGCTTCTTCGTAGATGATGGCAGGCGTCTCGTAGCCTGCCCGTTCAGACTGTGTATTCTGGACCATATAGAGCCTCCTTTATGTTATTGACCCTTCGGAAACCGGGCCACACTGACAAACAGTAGTCAACGCACCGCGTTCTATCAGACTTGTGCAAAAGTCAAGTGTATCAGTTTGAGCGCGCGCGGTTTCGATCGCATATTCGTCCGTCAAAGCCGCTGCCAAATCAGCCACGGTCCTTCGGCCATCTATCTGATCCCAGATCAGTGCGCCGGCGGCATTCAATACGCGCACCATCCCCTGCTTGGGATCCACCAATACAGCCTCACCATCTACTTCCTGGCTCACTATCTCCGGTGCGTGCGCCACAACATCGCTCAACTGCACAATTCTATCCCCCCTGCGGTTCGTTGGAGCCGCCAACAGGCTCCAGCCACGCCCAGAAACTATCATCTTTGCGGAAATGCAGTTTTTGCACCGGGATCGCAAGCGCGAATTTTTGGCAGCGTGCCAGTAACCTTGATGCACGGGCCGCATCCGCATTGACAACCGGGCTGTTGGTGAATAACTCGGCGACTGCGGCCGCCGGTGACATCGGCTCCAGGTAAACTTCCGAATCCTTGACCAGCTTGTAGACGCCGACGACTGGCCCGTGAAGCGTCTGCCCAGCCCGATGAAGTGTCGCAAAATTCCAAAATGGCGTACCGTAGGCGATCCAGTGATTGGCTTCGGGCAACAAAATCACCAAATCGTCGTTCAGAGTTGTCGCGTGATTAGATGAGAGCGCCGAAGCGGTAGACTTGCCGCTGCCACTATGGCCGACAAAGAGATGAACGCCTGAATCAGCCCGAACACCAGCGCAATGGAGCATCACCCCGTCGCGTTCGAAGACAAGCACGGCAAACAGGGCGCGCAAGAAGTATTCGATGCTGGCAAGCGGCGCCGTGTTGTTCACGGTCAACTCGGCGCAACGCTTTGCCAGCGAGATGACGCCGGTCGCACCCGACAAGTCGAGATGATATTCAGGCCCGACGGCGTGTATTCGGAGATCGAGTTCAGTGACCGACGCCTGCTGGCCAGTGAGGATCGCCCTGGCTGAAAAGTCTGCGGGTTGCTCGGGATCAGCGGCCACCATGAAGGGCTGATAGCGAGTTTGTACCGCAGCCGCCAAAGCCTCCGGCTGACATGTCAGTTGTACGCGAATCCCGGCAAGCTCGAAAATCTCTGTGAAATTCGTCATCTGTGGCCGGAGTATACGATGCAGCACGCTGGCTGTCAAGCTACGGCCCACTGCACCAACGCCTTCATATACGCGATCGAATACGCCATCCCGATGCGCG
>CAZYHE010000359.1:0-5376 GCA_964647225.1 uncultured Anaerolineales bacterium | reverse complement strand
GCTGGCCTGCCACGTGACGGTCGGTGGGCCGCACATCACGATGCTGCGCGAGCAACTCCCGAAGACTCCCGCGCTCTTCAAGCTGATTGACAGCGCGGTGGCGTTCGAGGGAGAAGCCCCGCTGTTGCGCCTGGCCGAGACGCTGGCGGGCGCGCCTGCCGGCGGGGGCGATCTGGCGGCCGTGCCGAATTTGATCTGGCGGGATGGCGCGGCGGTGCGGGTGAACGGCCCCGTGGCGACGCCGATTCACGTCAGTTGGCATCGCGATGGCCGGCCGCCCGGCGATGAAGTCGCCGGGCTACCGGGCGGCGCCCCATCAATGGGGCTGGTCGGCGGCCAGGCTGGGCTTCAGCCAACGCCGCCCTCTGCCCCGGCAGGTTCATCTTCGGGCGATCTCCCCGATTTCGACGGTCTCCCCCTCGGCCGCTACCTCGCGCCCTACCCGGTGCTCCCCCTGCTCACCGCGCACGGCTGCTATCACGGCGACTGCGCGTTCTGCAATGTCGGTTACGGCCGCGCCGGGCACTTCAAGCCGCTCCGATCGGCGCAGGTGGTCGAGCAGATGTTGGCGCTCCAGCGCAAATATGGCGTCCGGCACATCTTCTTCGCCGACGAAGCCATGACGCCCCGCAGCATGCGTGAGATGTCGGCGCTGCTCAGCGCGCAGGGCAGCCCGATCCAGTGGTGCGGGTGCATGCGCTTCGAGAAGGCGATCACCGGCGAACTGCTGGCGCAGATGTCGGCTGCCGGCTGCCGGATGATCCTGTTCGGGCTGGAGACGGCGTCTGAGCGGATGATCGAACTGATGGACAAGGGCACGCAGCGGGAGACGATGGGCCGTATCCTCCGGGAGAGCACCGCGGCGGGCATCTGGAATCACACCTTCTTCTTCTTTGGCTTTCCGACCGAGACGATGGCGGACGCGCAGGACACGGTCAATTTTGTCTACGCACACGGCGACGCGATCCACTCTGCCTCGCCCGGTGAGTTCGTGTTGGAGCGCTATTCGCCCGTGCATCTCGCGCCGCAGAAATACGGCGTGCGGCGCATCATCGAGCGGCCGGAGAAGGACCTGGCGATCTACTTCGAGTACGAACTGGAATCAGGGCTGGATGAACAGATGGCGAAGACGATCACCGAGCGGCTGCTGGATGTGCTGCCTGGCAAACGTTTCGGCCAATACTACGCCCAGGACACCTATCGGTTGCTGTATGCCGGCATTCTGCACGAACAGGGCCAGCCGCTCCCGGGCTGGCTGATGGATGAAGCCACCGGAACGTAACCCCGCAGACCGGTCAGGTTTTCATACCGATAACCGAAGCGATTCGTGCGTGTCGAGAAACCTGACAGGTCTTTTATGTTCGGAATCAGCGAAGCCGTGGTAGAATGCCGTTTGAACTAGATAGGATCATCAATCTGGCTGAGGAACCATGACTATCGCTTACCTTGACTACGCTCTCGACCGTGGCTACATCCACAATTGGTTGGTGCTCGGCCCGCAGGCTGCGCTGGTCGCCGACCTGCATCGCTTCACGGGCGCCGATTACAAGCTACAGATCGCCCAACATTACCACGCGCTTGAGTCCGGCATCGCTGATCCCCCGGCTGAGGGGCGGACGATCCAACTCGACGGCTGGGAGGCGCGCTGGAATTACGTCCGCTGCAAAGACGATCACTTCGTTGACCTCTCCGTGTTCCACCATGAGTGTACCTATCTCCGCGCCTGGGCCTACGCCGAAGTGGTCAGCGAGACAGCGCAGCCGATTTCGTGCGTGCTCACCACCAACGGCCCGGCCGATGTCTGGCTGAACGGCGTCCATGTCCACCGCCAGGAGCACTTCTACCATCAGTCGCCCAAGCGGGTGCCCTTCGAGATGGTGCTGAAGCCGGGCGCGAACGACGTGTTGGTGCGCATGGAGGAGGTCGCGGCGCGGGAATGCCCGTATGCGATGGCGCTGCGGATCGGTGGGGAGCCGGGCACGTTGGCCGTGCGACTGCCGACGGCCTATCCCCATCTCGACCGGCGGGTGGCGCTCGAGCGGGCCTTGAATGCCGCGCAAGTGCGCCAGGATGTGTTCCATTCCGATAACAAAGTGGCGGTGTACTGGCCGGATGATTTCGGAGACGAGGTTCCGGTGACGATTCGCGTCGAGGATCCCGCGGGCTTTGTCTTCGGGGAAGTCAACACGTTCGCGCGTGCCGGCGCGTGCGCGGTCCTCGGAAATGCGCGCGATTTCCCCGATGGCGCGTACGATCTTGTGCTGATGCCTGGCCTGGAGGAATTCTACATCGGCAACCTGCGCATCCAGCGGAAGATCCGCTGCTGGCTCACTGGCCGCCGCTATTCGGTAACGCCGTATGGTGATTTCGAGCAGCGCCGCCGCGAGGCGCTCGTGGATGCGGCCGGGCGCAGCGGCAACGTCTTCTCGGAAATCGCCAAGATGGCGCTTGGCGCTTGGGCGGACGTGGATCTGAAGGTCGTGTACGATACGATTGCGCGCATCAACCGCCGCGGCGACTGCTCCGATTTCTACCTGGTCGGCCTGCTTGGGATGGCCTATCGCTTCAGCCAGGAGCCGGACTTCCCCCCGGAGATTCGCCAGCCATTGGAAGAGTGCATCCTCGGCTTCAAGTATTGGCACGACGAGCCGGGCAGCGATGCGATGTGCTACACGACCGAGAATCACAGCATCCTGTTCCATGCGTGCGAGGTGCTGGCGGGCCAACTCTACCCCGACCGGATCTTCACCAACACCGGCGAGACAGGCGCGCAGCACCGGGCGAAGGGCGAGCGGCGGGCGTTGGCGTGGTTGGCTGATCGCGGGGCGAACGGCTTCAAGGAGTGGGACTCGAACTGCTACTTCGAGGAGGACACCCTGGCGCTGACGCATCTGGCGAGCCTGGCCCAGGACGAGGATGTGACCGCGTTGGCGACTGTGCTGCTCGATAAGATGTTCTTCACAATGGCGGTGAACTCCTTCCAGGGCGTGTTCGGCTCGACGCATGGCCGCACGTACACACAGTTCATCAAGAGCGGCTACACCGAGGCGACCGCGGGGATGAGCCGGCTCCTGTTCGGGATGGGCGTCTTCAACAGCCATGTGCTGGGCACGGTGAGCCTGGCGTGCTCCGACTACGATCTGCCGCTGCTCGTCGCCCAGGTCGCCGCCGACCGGCCGGCCGCGCTGTGGAGCCGTGAGCGGCACGCGGGCGAGCTGGCTGAGTGGCGCAATTCCGGCTCGCACGGGGTCGAGGTCAACAAGGTCACGTACAAGACGCCCGATTTCATGCTCTGCTCGGCGCAGGATTGGCATCCGGGCGAGAAGGGCTATCAGCAGCACATCTGGCAGGCCACGTTCGGCCCGGAGGCGCTCGTCTTCGTCACCCATCCGGTCTGCGCCAGCGAGGACGGCTCGCACCGGCCCAACTTCTGGCACGGCAACGACACCCTGCCGCGGGTGGCGCAGTGGCAAGACCTGCTCATCGCGATCCATAACCTGCCGGAAGATGACTGGATGGGCTTCACCCACGCGTTCTTCCCGGCCTTCGCCTTCGATGAATATGACCTGGCCGGCGGTTGGGCGTTTGCCCGCAAAGGGGACGGCTACATCGCGCTGACCGCCAGCGGGGGCCTGACCTGGATGACGAACGGCGACAACGCGTATCGCGAGCTGCGCTCCTACGGCACGCGCAACATCTGGCTCTGCCAGATGGGCTGCCGCGCGCTGGATGGCGACTTCGCGGCGTTCAAGCGCAAGGTGCTGGAGATGCCGGTGGAATTCGCTGACCTGGCGGTGCGACTCCGCTCGTTGCGCGGGGATGAGGTCGCGTTCGGGTGGCAGGGGCCGCTCCTGCTGAACGGTCAGGAGCAGCCGATCACCGGCTTCAAGCACTACGACAGCCCTTACTGCGTAGCCGATCTGCCCGCCGCGCATATGGATCTCGAATTTGGGGAGAATGTGCTGCGGTTGCAGTTCACCGAGGCTGGCGTGTAGCGCAAGATGTCATCTTGCGCTACAACATCTGCTCTGAACAGGGATGACTGTATGGAATTCACCGGCAAGCTGGCGGGAAAAGTGGCCGTCGTCGCGGGCGCGACGCGCGGCGCCGGCCGCGGCATCGCGTGCATGTTGGGCGCGGCGGGCGCGACTGTCTACTGCACGGGGCGCAGCGTGCGCGGCCGGCCGATCCGCGCCGACCGGCCGGAGACCATCGAGGAGACGGCCGAGATGGTCACGGCGCACGGCGGGATCGGCATCCATGTGCAGGTGGATCACACCGACCGGGAGCAGGTCGCGGCGCTGTTCGCGCGGGTGGCCGCGGAACAAGCCGGGCGGCTGGACATCCTGGTGAACGACCTGACCGGCGACGCCAACATGGAGCTTAGGCCGTTTGTCGAGCATTCACTCGAAAAAGGTCTGCGGCTGCTCGAAAACGGCTCGCTCTCGCACATCATCACGAGCTACTATGCCATTCCGCTGCTGCGGGAACGTGGCGGCGCGCTGATCATCGAATTGACCGACGGCATCGGCGACGAACTCCGGGAGTTCAACTTTTACTATGACCTGGAGAAGGCGCTCAACATCCGCCTGGCGCGTTCCCTGGCGCAGCAGCTCCGGGGACACAAGATCGCCGTTGTGGCGTTGACGCCCGGCTTCATGCGCTCCGAAGAGGTGTTGGCCCATTTCGGCGTGACCGAAGCCAACTGGCGCGCTGCGATCCAGCAGGACAAGTTCTTCGCTTATTCGGAAACCCCCTTCTATGTCGGCAAGGCGGCCGTCGCGCTGGCGTGCGACCCGCAGATCATGGCGCGGAGCGGGCAGACGCTCGTGTCGGGCCGGCTGGCGCGGGAGTATGACTTCACTGACCTGGATGGCACACAACCGATCTGGCATTATTGACCGAGTCGGGTATAATGGGGGCGAAGGAGATTTGTTCTATGCTAACGGCTGCTATCCCGCAGATTACCGAACGCCTGCAAGAGCTACCGGCGGAGAAGCTGGTAGTTGTGTATGATTTTGTTTCATACCTGGCCGATCGCGAACGAGAAGAAATGCCAGCGGGGCGCTCAGAGGCCTTCCAGACAATGTTGGCGTCTGAAGCAGTGCTTCGGCGTGACTGGGACCGGCCAGAAGAGGACGAAGCGTGGGCCGATTTGTAAAAGGTGACGTTGTCGTCGCACCGTTCCCATATTCCGATTTGAGCGCCGCTAAGAGGCGTCCCGCGCTCGTTGTTGCCGCGCTCACGGGTGACGATATACTCCTTTGTCAAATTACCAGCAAGACGATCTCCGACAGATATGCGATCCCGATATCGAATGCCGATTTTGTGTCCGGCGTGTTGAACCAACCGAGCAATGTGCGCCCGAACCGCCTC
>CAZYHE010000358.1:0-5382 GCA_964647225.1 uncultured Anaerolineales bacterium | reverse complement strand
CTCCTCGAAGCCGCCACCAAGACCGCGCCCTGCGTCCCCGCGATCCGCGAGGCAGTGCGCGGCTGGGTGGGCAGCGGTTACAAAGGCGCGACGGCCACGACAAAAACCCTGCTCAACTATTGGTTTCGCGCCGATCACCGGTTGCCCAACGGCGAGAGGTTCGCCTACTACCCCTTCCAACGCGCGGCCATCGAAACGCTGATCTACCTCTACGAAATCGCCCAAGTGCGCCGGCACAAGCAGATGATCGAGGCCTACGCCAAGACCGCGACGCAGGCGGTCGGGCCGTTGCGGCTGTTGCAATACGACGACTTCCCGCGCTACTGCCTGAAGATGGCGACCGGCAGCGGCAAGACCAAAGTCATCAGCCTGGCGATCGCCTGGCAATACTTCAATGCAGCCCTGGAGAACGACCGCGATTACGCCAAGACCAGTCTGGTCATCGCGCCCAATGTCATCGTCTTCGAGCGGCTCAAGACCGATTTCGGCGGCGGCCGCATCTTCCGCGCCGATCCGGTCATCCCGCCGGAGTTCAAGCTCTATTGGGACGTCGAGTGCTACATGCGCGGGGACGGCGAGCGGGCCAGTTCCGAAGGCGCGGTCTACCTGACCAACATCCAGCAACTCTATGACCGGACGGACGCGGCGGGCAAGAACGACGAGCCGGACGTGATGACCGCGGTGCTCGGCCCCCGGCCGCCGGCCCAATCGCTCGAAACCGACCGGTTCGCCGAGCGCATCAGCGCCCGCGGGGGGCCGGTCTTCGTGGCGAACGACGAGGCGCATCACACCCACGACGAGGAGAGCGAGTGGAACCGGGGGATTCGGCGGTTGCACGCGGCGCTTGTGGAGCAAGTTGGCAACTTGCCCTACTTACCTCTCGGCGTCCTCCAACTCGATGTCTCCGCCACCCCGCGTTACAGCAAAGGCGCGCTCTTCACCTGGACCGTCTTCGACTACCCACTCAAGCAGGCGATCATTGACAACGTCACCAAGCGGCCGATCAAGGGGGTCGCGCAGGGGATCAAAGAAGCGCCGTCCGACATCGCCAGCGTGCGCTACCAGGCCTATCTGACCGCGGGCGTGGAGCGGTGGCGCGAATACCGCGACCAGTTGGCAAAACTCAAGCGCAAGCCGGTGCTCTTCCTCATGCTCAACAGCACCCACGACGCCGATGACGTGGCCGACTACCTGCGCGCCAAATATCCGGCCGAGTTCACCGGCGACAAGCTGCTGGTGATCCACACCGACCGGGCGGGCGATGTCGCCAAGGATGACCTGGCCGCCGCGCGCAAGGCCGCGCAGGAGATTGACTACGGTCAGAGTCCCATCAACGCCATCGTCAGCGTGCTGATGCTGCGCGAAGGGTGGGACGTGCAGGGCGTCACCGTCGTCGTTGGCTTGCGGCCCTACAGCGCCAAAGCCAACATCCTGCCGGAGCAGACCATCGGTCGCGGCCTGCGCCTGATGTTCCGCGGCCGGCCCGGCGAGCCGACCTTCCGCGAGCGCGTGGATGTGATCGGCAACCGAGCGTTCATCGAGTTCGTCGAGCAGTTGGAGAAGGACGAAGAGATCGAATTCGAGACCGTAGACCTGGACAAAGACCGCGTCCTCATCGAGAAGATCTTCCCGGATGCGGCCAAATCGGCGCACGACATCGCCATCCCGACGCTCAGCCCCGCGCTGACCCGCAAGCGCACGCTGCGCGAGGAGATCGAAGCGCTGGATGTCTCCCGCTTCAAGACACCGGTGCTGCCGATGAAAGCCGGCGATGCCATCGCCCAGGGCTTCCACTACGAAGGCTACGACATCATCACCCTGGAGCGGATGATCGAGCGCGACTACACCCTGCCGGCGGTGCAAACCAGCCAGGAGGTCATCTCCTACTACGCCAAACGGATCGCCTCGGATCTCAAGCTGCCGTCGCAGTTCGCGGCGCTCGCGCCGAAGGTGCGGGAGTTCCTGGCCGGCTATGCATTCGGCGGGCCGGTGGCCCTGGACGAGCCGGCCGTCATCCAGGCCATCGCGCACCCCGTGGCGCAGCACGTCACGGTCAAGGCGTTCGTGGCCGCGCTGCGCGAGGCGGTGGTGGAGGAGTTGACGCCGACCCTCGAAAGCGCGGGCCGGAAGCTGTCTGAAACCGAGCCGTTCCCCTGGTCACGACCGACCGCGGCGGCCCAGAAGACGGTCTTCAACCTGGTCGCGGCCGACAATGAGTTCGAGAAGGCATTCGCGATCTTCCTGGAGAAAGCTCCCGACGTGGCCCGCTTCGCTAAGCTGCCGGAACGTTTCGGCTTCACCATCCCCTACACCGACTCAGCGGCCAACCTGCGCTACTACGAGCCGGACTTTGTGGCAGTCACGACCGACGGGGCGCATCACCTGATCGAAACCAAGGGCCGCGAAGACATTGACGTGAAGCACAAAGACCGCGCCGCCCAACTCTGGTGTGAGAACGCGACGCTGCTGACAGCGACGGCGTGGGCCTACCAGATCGTACATCAGAAGGAGTTCGAGCAATTGCGGCCGGACGAGTTCAGCGATCTGGTTGCGCTGACGCCGATAGTGGTGTTGTGACTATTGGCGGTAAATAGAGCGATGTGTAAACATGGCGCACCTTGACCGATAAGATAGGCTCAGTAGATCACAAATCTCACGCAAAGGCGCAAAGCCGCCAAGATCAAACAAGGGTTCTTTGCGCTCTTGGCGTCTTTGCGTGAGCCAGAATTGTGATCCACTGAGCCTACCTGACTTTGACATATGGTGAGCTTCTGCTAGAATAAACACTATTAACTAGAATTCACATCGAGTCATAATATGACACGCATGACCTTCTCTGACATTTGGCAAGGAATCAGATGAGAGTACGCACTCAGCTAAAGACGGGCGCTTCGGGGGCTGATGCGCTTGCCCTCAACTGGGGAACGACTGCGGCGGGAACGCTGCCCGGCGCAAACCAGTCGCTCATCCCAGATCAAGTATTGGCCGCTATTGACGCGCTGCAAGCGCGGCTCGCCTCCTCTGCGCGCCTCACCGGACTATACGACGCGATCAAGCGCGAAGCCAAGCCCTGGCTCAAGGTGTATTCATTCAGTTCACTTGACCGAACGGCACCGGAAACCCGAACCCACCAGTCGCGCTCGTTCACGAAATTCGACACCGTTGCGCAATCTTTCGCGCAGCGTTGGCTCGACCCGTTGTTCGATCAGACACGCGAGCGGCAGCGCAACGAGTTGAGCGTGACGCGGGAAGCGCCCATCGTCAGCGACACGGAAAGAGAAGTGAATCGTCGCGTCCTGATCTCGCTGGGCGCGCTTGGTTTGGCGCTCGCCGGCGAGTTGCTCTTTGCGCCGTTGCTGATCCCGGCGATCGTGGGCGGGGTCTATGCGTCATTGTCGGTTTACGGTCATGCCTATCGCTCTTTGGTCAAGCGACGGAAGGTTGACCTGTCCGTGCTCGGCGCATTGAACATGGTCGGAACCTGGCTGGGCGGTTTCATTACCGCCGGCACATTGGGGATGGTCATCTATCTACTGGGGCAAAAACTCATTTCCAAGACCGAAGACCATTCGCGCCAAAGTCTGGTGGACGCGTTTGGCAAACAACCGCGCACCGCGTGGATGCGGGTGGATGGCGTCGAGATCGAAGTGCCTTTCGAGCGGATCGGCGCGGGCGACATCCTGGTGGTGCAGGCCGGGCAGGTCATTCCGGCGGACGGCGTCATTACGCAGGGCGTCGCCACGATTGACCAGCATACGCTCACGGGCGAAGCGCAACCCATCGAAAAAGGCGTTGGCGACGCGGTCTTTGCCACCACCATCGTGCTGGCCGGCGCGATCCACTTGCGCGTGGAGAAGGCCGGACAAGAGACCACCGCCGCGCAAATCACCGACATTCTGAACCGAACGGGCAGTTACCAGATGGCGATCGAGTCCCAGGCGTTACAATTCGCCAACCGCTCGGTGCTGCCGACGCTAATCGCCAGCGGCGTGGCCTTGCCGCTGATCGGTTATGAGGGCGCGGTGGCGATCACCAACGCCGCCTTTGGCTTCAATGTCAAGATGACCGGGCCGATTGCGATGCTCAACTATCTCAACATCGCCGCGCATAGGGGCATCCTGGTCAAAGACGGCCGCTCGCTCGAATTGCTCCATACGATTGACACGGTCATCTTTGACAAGACCGGCACGCTGACGATGGATCAGCCGCAGGTCGCGCAGATCCATCTCTTCAACGGCATCCGTGAACCGGTCATGCTCGCCTACGCCGCGGCGGTTGAGATTCGACAGACCCACCCGATTGCGCACGCGATTGTCAACCTGGCCAAAGCGCGGGGATTGTCCCTGCCCGCCATCAATGACGCCCGCTACGAGGTGGGCTACGGCATCAAAGCCTGGATTGATGGCAAGTTGCTGCGCGTCGGCAGCGACCGCTTCATGGAGATGGAAAAGATCTCCCTGCCGCCGGAGGTTGCGGCATTGAAAGCGACGGCGCATGGGCAGGGGCATTCGCTGGTCATGGTGGCGTTGGATGATGAGTTGGCCGGCGCGATCGAACTGGAGCCAACCATCCGTCCCGAAGCGCAGGCCATCATTGCCGACCTCCACCGGCGGGGCAAGCAAGTCTACATCATCTCCGGCGACCACGAGCAACCGACGCGCGCCCTGGCCGAGCGCTTGGGCATTGACCACTACTTTGCCAACACGCTGCCCGAACAGAAAGCCGGCCACGTGGAACGCCTGCAGGCCGAAGGGCGCACCGTCTGCTTCGTCGGCGACGGCATCAACGATTCGATCGCGCTCAAAAAGGCGCAGGTCTCGGTCTCGTTGCGCGGCGCCACCTCCGTCGCCACCGACACCGCCCAGATCGTGTTGATGGATACGACTCTGAACCAACTGCCGATGCTCTTCGACCTGGCCGGCCAATTCGACGGCAACATGAAGACCGGTTTTGCCATGGCCATGATCCCCGGCTTCTTGATCATTGGCGGCATCTTTGTCGCCCACCTTGGCATCATCGGCTCCATGATGTTGTACAACGCCAGCCTGGTTGCGGGCTTGGGCGTAGCGATGGCGCCATTGTATCAACACCGTGAAACAATGACATGAATGAAACAGAGGAAAAGATGACCAGTGTAGCAGACATCACACCAGACACGCCCGACTTCCCGATAATCTGGACGAACGCCGACGATGAAGCGCGCTTTTGGAGCTACTCAGGCAATTACATGCCAGCGCCCTTCGCCCCACTAGAACAGGATTTGATCGGCCAAACCATCGCTTTAGGTTGGAATCACGCCCTGACCTATTTTCGGGCCGGCCGCTTTAATGTCAAATTTTTCAACGGCTACTATTATGACGTGATGGACAGCACGCCGGTGCT
>CAZYHE010000357.1:0-5384 GCA_964647225.1 uncultured Anaerolineales bacterium | reverse complement strand
TCCACCTCGAAATCCACCAGGGTGAGATTGCGCTGGTGGACGCTGACGATGGCGAATTCGATGTTCTGCAGGACATCGGTGTGCTCTTCTTCGACATTCATCATTCAGTCTATCTCCAGGATCAGTTCTGCAAGCGGCTTGCGCTGTTGTTGCGCCAACTCGCGTTCCTTGAGGCTATCGGGCAGTTGATCGGGGTCGCCCAGGTAGCCGGCGGCGATCATCGTCACCGGTTCGATGTCGGCGGGGAGCGCAAACAGTTCCCGCGCTTTGTCGGCCGAGAAGCCGCCCATCTGGTGTACGTAGAGATCGAGCGCCGACGCTTGCGCCGTCAGGTTGCCGACCGCCAGCCCCAGATCGTGCCAGGCGTATTTGTTCGGCCGGCCGGTGCGCGCATTGTGCGTCTTGACCAGGGTCAAGATTAACACGGGCGCAGCCGAAGCCCAGACCTGGTTGCTCTCGCTGAGACACGCGAACAGCTTGCTGAAGCGTTCCGCCTGCGCGGGAGTGGCATAAATGAAGCGCCACGGCTGCTCGTTGCCGCCCGAAGCCGCCCAGCGCGCCGCCTCGAACAGCGCCATGATCTTCTCATCTTCGACCGGCCGCGCCGCGAACGCGCGCGGGCTCCAGCGCTTCTGGATCAGCTCGTGGACGGGATGGGCAAAGTCAGGTTGCGGTTTCATAAGGCTCACTCTTTGTGATTCTTGGATCATGGTGTCATTCTAGCACAGGAGGTGGTTTTGTAACAAAGTCCTCCGCCACATCAATATCCTGCGTGATCTCCCCCGTGGGCCATTCCACCCAGGCGATCTCATCGGCGTGCGCCTGGATGATCGGCCGGGCGCCGATGTCACCGGACAATCTCGCAAATTCCCCAAACGTCACGCGGTCGAACAACACAGGGTTGCCGCGCTGCTCCCGATAGCGCGGGGCCACGACCGGGGCCAGCGTCGCGCGATGACGCTCAATCAGCGCGGAAAGCAGATCTGGCGAGACGCCGGGCTGGTCGGCCAGGAGGAAGAGGACGGCGGAAACCGCGCCGTTCGGCTGAGCGCTCACGACGAAGCCTGCCGCGCGCAATCCCGCCTGCACGCTGCGACTTTGTCCCGCGGCCCAATCAGGGACCGTCACGACATCCACGCATCGCGACCCCAACGCGTCCCGCGTCTGCTCCGCGCCCGCGCCCACGGTGACGATCACGCGCGCGATGTCGGGGCAGGCCAACGCCTGGTCGGCCACGTGCGCGACGAGCGGGACGCCGCGCCACGGGAGGAGCTGCTTCAGCGCGCCGAAGCGGCGGCCCTGGCCGGCCGCCAGCACGACCGCGGCCACCCGGCCCCAAACTTCGCGCACCGGGTCGGCCGCCTCGGCCGCGCCGATGATGACGCTGTCAACGATCGGGTGCGCCAGCAGCAGGCGGGCGATGCGGCGGGCCGCGGCCAATGATGCCGCATCCTCCGCTTTGTTCAGGAACGGGATCAGTCGCGCCGCGGGCGGGACGCCCTTTGCGCCGCCTGCGGGATGCGCCAGGACCGCCGCGATCAGTTCCGGCGTCACCGGATCGCCCAGCGCGGCCCCGGTGAGGGCGGCCACCAACTCCGGCCGGTGGACGGCGTCGGCGGTCAGCGGCCGGCCCACGACATCCAACCCGACGACGGGCACGACGACGGTCGCGCGGGCGGGGAGCACCGGCTCGTGGGCCGCGGGCGCTTTGAACGGCCGGCGACGCGAACCGTCGGCCTCGACGATCACCGCGTCCACGGCCGGGTGCGCGGCCAGCCGATCCACGAACTCCGGTGCCACGCCCGCGGCTTTGTCCTCTTCCACGACCGTGCCGCCGGCCACCAGCGCGTGCCCATGCTCCGAGAGCGCCTCCGGCAGTTGCGCCAGCAGGGCGGATTCGCCATGCAGCACCAGGCAGATCGGCGCGCGCGCCATCTGCGAGACGAAAATCTTGGTCGTCATCGTCGTGACGACGCGCTGGCCGGCCGCGACCAATTCGTCGGCCAGCCGGAACATCAGCGTCGTCTTGCCGCCGCCGCCGGTGAGCGCGACGAGCGATTTGGGGGAAAGACGCAAGGCGCGAGATAGGTTCATGGCACGGAATGATGAGTGATGAGTGATGAATGATGAATTGCGGAGAATGGTGAATTCATCATTCATCGTTCCGCATTCACCATTCCCGCCAAGATCGCCTCCAGCACGCCGCCGCCGACCGCCAGCGATTTGTCGGAGAGGGTGAAGCAGTGGTCGCGTTCCCCGCGCGGGTCAATGTCGCCGATCTTCAGCCCGGCCGTGACGTGCGCGCCGGGACGGATGAGGCCGCGCAGCACCCCCGCGCAGCCGGCGCGCACTCCGACGCCGGCGATGGTCGCGACCAACTGTCCCAACGCCACCGCATCGCCGATCTCGGCATGCGCCGCCAGGAGGCCGCCGGCCGGCGCACGCAGGATACGTGATGCCGTCGTCGCACCGCCGATCTCGCCGGGCACGCCGGTGTCGGGCAGCGCCGAGCCTTGCCAATAGACGCGGCCGAGCCAATGGCCGCGCTGCGTCTCGATCACGGCGTGGCAATCGGCCCCGGCGGTGAAGCCCGGCCCCAGGCCGATCACCAGCGGCGCATCGGCGCGGGTCGTGCGGGCCGCGCCGGTGTTGCATTTCGCCATCACGCCATCCACCAGCACACGGGGCGCCAGCTCGGCCCGGCAGGCAGCCAGGGAATCCACCAGGATGGGGATGCTGCGGTCGGCCAGGGCTGCGCGCGCGGCCGCGACATCGGGCACGTGGCGAGCGACGATCTCCTCGACCACCACCTCCCCTTCGTAAACCGCCTCCCCGAAGCAGACCGTCCGGCGCACCATCAACGGCTGCGGCAGCTCGGTCATCACGACGGGGAAGCCGCAGCGGTGCAGGCGGGCCGCCACGCCGCTCGCCAGATCGCCGGCGCCGCGGATCAGCACAAGAAACCGATTCAATTCCATCGCAATCCTTTGGGGTAATGGCTCTTCACCAGACCCGCCACGCGCTTGCCCCACCCCACCGCGAACCCATCGGCCGCGACCAGCGTCCAACCATCGTCGCCGGGGCTGCGAAAGCCCTCGCCGCGCAGATAGGCGCGCAGACAGCTCAAGCCGTCGGGGGCGCCGGCCGGCAGATCGGCGCAGCGCAGAACCTCGGCGGGCCGCAGGCGCAGGGCCAGCGCGTGGCTCGGCTCGAAACGATGCCCGGAACTGCGGGGCATGCTATCTTTCTTGATGACGCCCAGCCACCAGCCCGGATGGAGGAAGCGCAGGCCGGTCAGGTCGGGCAAGGTGTCGGGCAGGGCATAGAGATAGCCGCCGACCAGCGCCAGCCGATCCGCGACCGGCGGCCGCGCCAGGTTCGCCGCGCAGAACGCGCGATAGGCTTGCTCGACCGGCCGCGGGAGGGGCGTGCTGCGCCACGGCTTCGGCGCTGGCGCAGCGTCGCCGGTCTCTGCCCTTCGCTGGAGGACGGCGATGAAATGGCCTTCACCGGGGCCGGTGTGGGGCCACAGGCGGACGGCGAAGCGTAGGGGCGGGTTTTCTGGCTCTATGGAAAACCCGCCCCTACCGCCGATCCACTCCGACCGGCCGGGCGAGAAGCCGGGCCGGCGCGGTGGCGCGAGCAACTCGAAATCGGCGTGGGCCGCCAGGAAGCCCGCGATCACCGCCTCGTCTTCCTCCGGCGCGAAGGTGCAGGTGGAATAGACCAGCCGCCCGCCCGGCTGCACCATGCGGGCCGCGTGTTCCAGGATGAGCGTTTGGCGTTGCGCGCAGCCCTGGACGAGCGCGGGCGACCATTCCCGGCGGGCCGCCTCGCTCTTGCGAAACATCCCCTCCCCGGAACAGGGCGCGTCCAGAAGCACCCGATCGAAGAAGCCGGCGAACCGGTCGGCGAGGCGTTCCGGCGGCTCGTTGGTGATCGCGACATGATCCACGCCCCACCGCTCCAGGTTCTCGGCGAGGCTCCACGCGCGCTTCGGATGGACTTCGTTGGCGATCAGCAACCCCTGGCCGCCCATCAGCGCGGCGATGTGGGTCGCCTTGCCGCCGGGCGCCGCGGCGAGATCCAGCACGCGCTCGCCGGGCTGGGGGTCGAGCAGCTCGGCCACGGCCATCGCCGACGGCTCCTGGAGATAGTAAAGGCCGGCCGCGTGCCAGGGATGCTTGCCGGCCGCCTGCTCGTCTGGCAGGGTGAACCCGGTGGGGCACCACGGCACCGGGGTCAGGTCGAACGCCGCGGCCGCGCGGAACGCCGAGACCGAAATCTTGAGCGTATTGACGCGTAAACCGGCAACCGGCGCCGCGCCATAGCTGGCCGCGAACGCCGCAAACTCATCACCCAGGAGGGTGCGCATCCGTTCGAGAAATCCCTGGGGGATCGCGTGAGCGTAAATTTCGCGGCCGGCTCGCTCAGCCTGTCCTGGTCTGGCGACCGGCCAGTCCAGGGAGATCGCCCCGCGCGGAGAACCTGTTGGCGGGATCATTTTCATGGGCGGACAGAACTCTGGCGCACTACGCAATACGCACTACGCAATACGATCACAGGCTCATCGCGCACCCATCCGCGCGCGGATCGCTCCCGCCGCACAAAACGCCCGTCTCCGGGTCGCGCAGGATGATCTGCCCGCGGCCGAAAAGCGCCCGGTCGTGGCCGGTCACGGCATACGCGGGATGGCCCATCGCCTGGAGCGCCCGGAGCGTCGGCGCGGGGATGCCCTCCTCGATGCCGACCTGCCCGCCCGCCGTGCCGTCGCCGATGCAGAAGCGCGGCCGGTCGAGCGCAGCCTGCGGATCGAGCTGATCGTTCGCCAGCGCGACCACGACCTGCATATGTCCCTGCGGCTGCATGAAACCGCCCATCACGCCGAACGGGCCGACGAGGGTGTTGGTAGATTGGGGCGTGGTAGATTGGGGGTTGGTAGATTTGGAATTGGTAGATTGGGACTTGGTGGAGCCGTCCACCGGTTCCCAATCTACCAATCTACCCTCTCCCAATCTACCATCCCTCGTAATCATCCCCGGAATAATCGTATGATACGGTCGTTTCCCCGGCGCGACGACGTTCGGGTGGCCCGGCTCCAGGCTGAAGTTGTGGCCGCGGTTTTGCAGCGCAAAGCCCCAGCCCGCGGGCACGATGCCGGTGCCGAAGCCCATGTAGTTGCTGTTGATGAACGAGCAGGCGTTGCCCTCGCCGTCCACGACGCTGAAATAGACCGTGTCGGAGCCGGCCACGGGTGTGCCGCGGCGCTGGTCGAGGGTGGCGCGGGCCGGATTGATGAGACGGCGGCGCTCGGCGGCGTAGGATTTCGAGAGCAATCCATCGTAGACCTTTAGGGTCTGCGAGACCCTAAAGGTCTCTTGCGC
>CAZYHE010000356.1:2520-5390 GCA_964647225.1 uncultured Anaerolineales bacterium | reverse complement strand
CGCAGGCGGTGATCACCGTGCCGGCCTACTTCAACGACAGCCAGCGCCAGGCCACGAAGGACGCGGGGCGCATCGCGGGGCTGGAGGTGCTCCGCATCATCAATGAGCCGACCGCGGCCGCGCTGGCCTATGGCCTCGACAAGAAGACGAGCGAGACGATCCTGGTCTTCGACCTTGGCGGCGGCATGTTCGATGTCTCGATCCTGGAGGTCGGGGATGGCGTGGTGGAGGTCAAGGCGACCAACGGTGATACGCACCTGGGCGGCGATGACTGGGATCAGCGGGTTGTGGATTATGTGGCGGATCAGTTCAAGAAGGAGCAAGGCATCAATCTGCGCGCCGACCGGCAGGCCTTGCAGCGACTCAAAGAAGCGGCCGAAAAGGCCAAGATCGAGCTATCCAGCGTGCTGGAGACCGAGATCAATCTGCCGTTCATCACCGCGGATGCCAGCGGCCCGAAGCACTTGCAGATGAAGCTGACGCGGGCGAAGTTCGAGCAGTTGACCGAGGATCTGCTGAACCGCTGTCGCGGGCCGTTCGAGAAGGCGCTGGCCGATGCCAAGCTGCGAGCGAACGATATTAATGAAGTCGTGCTGGTGGGCGGCGCGACCCGGATGCCGATGGTCGTGGATCTGGTGCGCAAGCTGGCCGGCGGCAAGGAGCCGTGCCGCGGCGTCAACCCGGACGAGGTGGTGGCGGTGGGTGCGGCGCTGCAGGGCGGCGTCCTGTCTGGCTCGGTCAAGGATGTGCTGCTCCTGGATGTCACGCCGTTGACGCTGGGCCTGGAGACGTTGGGCGGGGTGCTGACGCCGATCATCGAGCGCAACACGACGATCCCGGTCAAGAAAAGCCAGATCTTCAGCACAGCCGAGGACAACCAGCCGGCGGTGACGATCCATGTGCTGCAAGGCGAGCGGCCGCTGGCGGCCGACAACATCTCGCTGGGGCACTTCAACCTGGAGGATCTGCCACCCGCGCCGCGCGGGCGGCCGCAGGTCGAGGTGACGTTCGACATTGACGCGAACGGCATCCTGGATGTGCGCGCCACGGACAAAGCCACCGGCAAGGCGCAGACGATCAAGATCACGGCCTCGACCAATCTAAAGAAGGAAGACATTGAGCGCATGGTGCGCCAGGCCGAGATCAACAAAGCGGCCGACCAGCGCCGCAAGGAGCTGATCGAAGCCCGCAATGAGGCGGATAGCACGGCCTATGCGGTGGAGAAGAGCCTGCGTGACCTGCCGGAAGGCAAACTGTCCAGCGAGGATCGGCGGGCGCTCGATCAGCTCATCGCCGAGGTGCGCCGCGCCGCCACGGGCGAAGATGTGACTGCGATCCGGGACGCGCTGAGCCGCCTGCAGCAGGCCGCGTATCGCACCTCGGAGGCCGCGTATGGCCAGGCGACGAGCCAGGGGCCGCAGGGCGGCAATGGCAACGGTCACCGCCAGCCATCGGGTGCGGATGTGGTCGAAGGTGAATTCCGCAAGGTCTAACCTGATATGAATTGTCGGCGGCGTAACACCCACCACGCCAGCTTGTGGTATAATGACGGGTGTTTCAGTAAGATGATAGTTCGTCCTGAGTCCATTCAGGCATCATTCGTGAAAGGATAAACAAGATGCGCCGCTCTCGATTTCTGCCGCTTCTGATCGCCATCACCGCACTCAGCATGGCACTTTTGGGGTGTGGGGTGGTCCGGCTGCCCGTTGGTCTGTTCGCTAACCCCACGCCGACCCCACGCCCGCGCGTGGTGGAAAAGGTCATCGTCGCCACGCCGACCGCGCCAGCCCGCCAGCCGGCGCCCGCGCCTGCCACTGCGCCGGCTGCGCTCGGCGGGAACGATGTCGAGAGCCTCCTGCTGCGCGCCGTCTACGAGAAGGTGAATCCATCGGTGGTCTACATCGAGAACCTGACGCGGCTTTCGCAACCACGGTCGCAGCAGACGGATGAAATCGTCCCCGAAAGCCAGGGTTCCGGCTTCGTGTGGGATGCCCAGGGGCACATCGTGACCAATGACCATGTGGTGCGGGGGGCCGATGAGCTGCAGGTGACCTTCTCGGACGGCGTCGTGCTGCCCGCCGAATTGATCGGGAGCGACCCCGACAGCGATCTGGCGGTCATCCAGGTGGACGCCAAGCTCGTCAAGCTCATGCCGGTTGAACAGGGCAACATCAAAGAGGTGCAGGTGGGCCAGCGGGCGATTGCGATCGGCAATCCGTTCGGGTTGGTCGGCACGATGACGGAAGGGATCGTCAGCGCCATCGGCCGCAGCATCCCCGCGATCACCGGCTTCAGCATCCCGATGGCGATCCAGACGGACGCGGCGATCAACCCCGGCAACTCCGGCGGGCCGCTGCTGAATGATCGCGGCCAAGTGGTTGGCGTCAACGCGCAGATTCGTTCCGTGAGCGAGACGCCCGCCAACTCCGGCATCGGCTTTGCGATCCCGATCAACATCGCCCAGCGCGTGGTGCCGGCCCTGATCGCCAACGGCCAATACAAGCACGCCTATCTGGGCATCAGCGGCCGCACCTACAGCCCGGCCTGGGCCGATGCGCTCGGCTTCACAAAAGATGACCGTGGCGCATACGTCATGGATCTGGTCGCTGGCGGGCCATCGGAACGATCGGGCCTGCGCATCGGCACGAAGGATAGCAAAGTTGTGCTCGGCGTCGGCCCTAACGGGCCGGTCTATCTCCAAGCGGGCGGCGATTTGATCGTCGGGATTGACAACGAGAAGGTCGCGACCTTCGATGACATCCTCATCTATCTCGAGGGTACCCGATCACCCGGTGATGAAGTCAAACTGACTGTGTTGCGCGCCGGCGAGGGCCAGAAGGTCATCACCGTCAAGCTCGGCGAACGGCCCA
>CAZYHE010000356.1:0-2420 GCA_964647225.1 uncultured Anaerolineales bacterium | reverse complement strand
GCCAGCCTGGCGTGCAGTGTGCCCAATCTGGTGATTCCCGCCGTTCCGTCGCCCCAGCCGGCGCCCGAACCCCAGGTGATCATCGTCGTGGCAACGCCCACCCCAGGGCCGGTTACTGAGTCGGCGGTCACACTCGAAGCACAACGCATCGCGGTCTATGAACGCGCCGCGCCCGCCGTCGTCAACATCACCACCCAGGTCTTGCGCACCAGCTTTTTCTACGGCACGATCCCCGAAGAAGGCAGCGGCTCCGGCTTCTTGTGGGACACCGAAGGGCACATCGTCACGAATCACCACGTCATCGCAGGCGCGCAGAAGGTGGAGGTCAGCTTCAGCGACGACTTCACCACACCGGCGACCGTGATCGGCAGCGACCCGGTGAACGACCTGGCGGTGATCCGTGTCGAATCGGTGCCGCCGGGCATCACGCCGCTGACCGTCGGCGGCTCCAGCCAGCTCAAGGTCGGGCAGACCGCCATCGTCCTGGGCAATCCGTTTGGCCGGTTCGAGCGGACGATGACGGTCGGCATCATCAGCGCGCTCAACCGCACGATCCAGACCGACAGCACCGTGCTGCGCGGGGTCATCCAGACGGACGCCGCGATCAACCGCGGCAACTCCGGCGGTCCCCTGCTCGATCTGCAGGGCCGGCTGATCGGCGTCAACAGCGCGATCTACTCGCCCACCGGCACCTCGGCCGGCGTCGGGTTGGCGGTGCCGGCCGACAAGGTGCGCCGCGTCGTGCCCGTCTTGATCCGCGATGGCCGCTATCCGCATCCCTGGCTGGGGGTCGAGGAGCTGGGCTACGAGCTGACGCCAACACTGGCCCAGGCGCTGCGGCTGCCGGTCGAGCGCGGCTTGCTGGTGGCGCGGCTCTACCGCAACAGCCCGGCCGACCAGGCGGGCCTGCGCATCGCCCAGCGCGAAGTCATCGTGGGCAACCGGCGCTACCAGGCCGGCGGCGATATCATCACAGAAGTAGATGGCCGGCCGGTCGCCACCTGGGAGAAGCTCGGCGCCTACCTGGACGAAGAATGCACGGTGGGGCAAACCATCACGCTGACCCTCCTGCGGGATGGGACAAAAATGACCGTGACCGCAAAGCTGCAAGACACGCCCGAATCGCTGCGGTCAAGTTGAGGCTGAGCCATGAAAATCCAGCCACGACCCAGGCGGTTTGAGATGACGCCCCCGAAGCCCAGCATCCACCGCATGGCCCGCGCGGGCATCGTGCTGGCCGTTGTGTTGGCGTTGGTCGCCCCGCCTGCGAGCGCACATGCGGCGCACGTGTTCGCGCAGGCGGTCGTCGCCGCGGGGGCGACGACCGCCGCGGCTCCGGTTCTCACCCGCCCGGAATCGGTCGTCCCCCCCGAAGCCCGGCCCGGCGCGCCTGTGGCCCCCGACCCGTTGATCCAGGCCATGGTGGATGATGTCAGCCCCGCCGCGGTGTGGCGCTATACCGCGCAACTCTCCGGTGCGAGTCCCATCATCGTAGACGGCGCGGCCTACACCCTCACCACGCGCCACACGGCCAGCGGCGTGCCCCTGGCGAAAGCCACGCAGTTCGTGGGCGAACAGTTGGCGCAGAGCGGCTATGCGGTCGAATATCAGCCCTGGCGCAAAGCGGGCCACGAAAACCGAAACGTGATCGGGCAGCGGCCGGGCCTCACCCGACCGGGGGAGATCTACATCATCGGCGCGCACCTGGACGATATGCCCAGGGAAGGCCTGGCGCCCGGCGCGGACGACAACGCCAGCGGATCGGCCGCCGTGCTCATCGCCGCCGAGATCATGAGCCGCTACCGGTGGGCGTGTACGCTGCGCTTTGCCCTCTGGACCGGCGAAGAACAGGGGTTCTTTGGCAGCAGCGCCTACACCGACCGGGCGAAGGCGAATGACGAAGCAATCAAGGGCTATCTGAACCTGGACATGCTCGGCTACAACAGCGAGGCGCCGCGCGTGATGAACCTCTTCTGGAGCAGCGCCATCACCGGCTCCGAACAGATCGCCGATCTTTTCACGACCGTGGTCAGCGTGTACGACCTCGACCTTGTCCCCGTGAAGTTTGACACAATCCACTATCCGGACGGCAACTACAGCGACAACTGGTCGTTTTGGGCGCAAGGCTATCCCGCGATCCTGGTGATCGAAGACTCCTACGACGACTTCACCCCCGACTATCACCGCGCAACCGACCGGATCGAGACGCTGGACATGGACTACCTCAGGACGATGGTGCAGGCATCGGTCGGCGCGTTCGCCCACATGACGGGCTGCCTGCTCGGCCGCGCTGATCACCGCGTCTGGCTACCATTGGTGATGACCGCCGGCCGCGACTGACAGGAGTTACGCAGCGAACTTCTGAGCATCCTGAGCGAAGCCTCGCCGTCGTTTGGCGAGGCGTAGTCGAAGGATGCGGC
>CAZYHE010000355.1:0-5400 GCA_964647225.1 uncultured Anaerolineales bacterium | reverse complement strand
GCGGCCGCTTCGGCAGGCTCAGCGCCCGGAGCGGTGGCGATCCCTGAGCTTGTCGAAGGGGCGCCGGCCAGCAACCGCAAAATGCGCTCCTGCAATTGGCTGCTGTCCTGGGCCTCATCTTCCAGGATGAACGGCCAGCGGTGGCGCAACCGCTTGAGATATTCGCCGTCCAACTCCAGCGCGCGCAGCGCCAGCCGGATCAGGTCGTCGTAGTCCACTGCGGCGCGATAGTTCAGCCCGCGCTCGTAGTCGGCGTAGATCGCCCAGCCCATCTCCAGGAGGGGCGGCGGCTCCGGCCGCTTGTCCAGCTCGCCGCGGATCAACTCCGGGGTCTTCTGCAAGTCCTTCGCCAGCCGGATGAATTCCTGGGCGACGCTGACCACGACGGCCGGCCACTGCTCGCGGCGCACCCAGTCGCGCTTGCGGTCGTCCAGGTCGGGCCGCAGGAACAGGTCGGCCACCTCGGGATGGCCGGCGGCCCACGCCTCAGCGGCTTCGGTCAGGATTTCGCCGGCGGTGCGCTCATCCACGATCTGGAATTCGTTCGACAGCCCCACCAGCCCCGGCCGCTCCCGGACGATATCGTGGGCCAAGCCGTGCAGCGTGCGCACGCGATAGCCCACGTGCGGCAGCAGGCCCACCTCCGTCACAAACTCATCCACCCGCCGCGCGAAGTTGTCCACCGCCGAGTTGACGAGCGTGACGATCAGCACCTCCTGGTCGTCGGCCAGCCCGCCGGACGCGACCAGTTGCGCGGCCAGCGCGGACAGCGTGTGCGTCTTGCCGCTGCCCGGCACCGCGGATACGCCCATGGTGCCGCCGGTGTAGGCGAGGACTTCTTGTTGCTTGGGTCGTGGGATGAACATCACCAAACCTATGTTATGACTACTCGATCATCGGTCGAGCCAAGATAAATCTGTCTGGGCGTTGATCGTTATCCGGGGTCGCCACCCATTCTCGCTGCCTGCTGACCGGATCATAGATCGCAAGTTGCAGCACATGCGGCCCCGCCGCCGATCTCACCAGCGGAATCCCATACCGGACGGTCGTGCGGTCTCCCGCGTGCGCAAGCGATAGCGGCAGGTCGCGCTGCCAGACCAACACGCCATCCGGCCGAATAAGCTGCACCGAGCTCGTCACAGAACCGGTCAATGGTTGCCGAAGTTCCCAGTCCAATGCCAGGCTCAACACTTCACCGGCCCGCCAAGAGGGTTGCTCGACCAATTGATAGCCGGCAAGCCAGAGCTTTTCGCCGAAAGCAACGGCCGGCCGCTGATCCTTCAGTGCGCCCACCGGCGGTTCATAGTAATGGATCAGCCGCGCGTATTCGCTGAAGGCTTCTTCCCCGACGCGAAACGTGTGTTGATTCAACCATGTTTCTTCCGGCTTCGGCACCGGCGCACCGGCGGGACGATCACTGATGAGCCAGATCTGGCCCGCCGATCGTACAAGCGCCTCGAGCGTTTTCTCGGCTTCTGGACGCAATACGTCGCTGCGCAAGAAACCATGCAGACGGGCAACGCTGCGATCCTGACTCAGGAAAAAGTCGGTTCGGGCGTGATGATCTATGACGACCGCGTCACCCGGCGCTGCACGTTCTGCCAACCGGCGAAGCAAGGCGCTGTAATCATCACCCACGGACATCCGCCGATCGAGATACGGGCGCGAAGCGCCGTAAATGAGACCGGCCAAACACACGGCCAATGCGGCAAGGCCGAGCCATGCCAGGCCCGGTGATTTCCGTGGCCCGGCGCGCAGCCATGCACCGGCCAATATCAAGGCAAGCAGCGCAAGCCCACCAAACAGCAACAGCATCGTCACATCAAGCCGTCCGGGCCGCTGCAACCAGGCAACATCCCACGCAGACAGCGGCGACCGCCCCAGCCAGCCCCACGCAGATAAGAGCGGCCACGGCCCACCCACCTCAAGGTATGGTGCCAGCACGCCGGCGACCTGCGCACTACAACTGAATGCAGCGATTGCGATGACGGTCGCCCGGCGCCACCCCCGACGGACGAACACCCAGTCGTGGATCAGGGGCAACATCAAGAGCTGAAAAAAAGGGGTTAGAGGGACCAGGAAGCGCGGCCCCCAGGCCACACCGCCGCGCCAATCATACCAGCCGGCAAACAGTAACAACGACGTGGCGATCACACCCATCAAAAGTGCAGTTTGAGAACGGGCGCGCCGCCATGACAACGGCAGCCCGATGACGGCCAGAATGAACAGCGGAGAAAAGATGAAGATGCCTTCATCGGGGCTGAACAAAAGCTCACGCAGGCCGGACGCCAACGGGTTCGTGAAAGCCTCGCCACCCCCATAACCGGTGCTCAGCCAACTGCCGAAATGAGCGTGATTAAGCGCCGCGATCAAGACAACGCCCACAGTCGGCAGCGCAAGCAGGGCGGCCACTCCGCCCCACAGCGCGCGCGCCTGACGCCAGCCATACGCCCCCTGATAACGATAAAGCAGGTAGCCGGCGAAAACCGGTAACACGATGGCATTCGTCAGCTTGACCAGGATGGCCCATGCCAGCATCCAGCCGCCCAAGAAGCCATTGCGGGCGGTCAGCCGGCCACTGACGAAATAGACGGCGGCAACCAGAAAAAGCGCCGATGCCGGCTCGCTAAAAATCGTTTTGCTGTACGGCCAGAGGATCGTCCCCACACTGCCGAGGGTCGCGAGCAGAAACGCCGACTTCTCAGGATAGCCGCTGCGCACGGCGGCGGCGAAGACGACGACCGCGATCAGCGTACAAACGATCGGGTTGAGCAGCAGCGCCGCCGGAATGCTGCCCAGATGGGGGATGTGGTGGCTCAATTGCATGAGCGGCCACAAGAGTAACGGAAGCCCGATGCCCTTCTTGGAATACAAGTGACCATCCGCACCGAGACTGCCTTGCGCCTGCCAACCGAATTCCCAATGCGTCCACAACAATTGATCGGTCGTCAAACTGCCGTGCTGTGTCAGGCTCTTTGCCATGGCAAGGATGGAGGTTTCATCCGCAGCGGTGAGCTTTCCAACATAGGTAAGCATATAAACCGAAAGGCAGAAAACGCAGAGCGCGACCGCCAGAGGCCGTCCATCGTGGCGTCCACGACGGCTTCTCTGCGGATCAGGGGACCTGGCCACAGCGGAGGAGAATATCTTGCAACGCGAAAGCAACTGCTGCACTGTTATATCTGCTTGCTCCGGCGACGCCAAGCATCATACGATTCGACGAAGCGCGGTTCGTCGGGCAGTAATTCCAATGCTTTATCGTAGGCTTGCCGGATCTCGGTCTCTGGCGAGCGCAACCATTCGAGCGCCCGCGCCAAATCATACCAGCACCAGGCGCGCCGCACGCTATCTTGTGAAAGTTGAACGGCCCGGCGCAGAAGCTCGACCGCATCGCTGACAAGCCGCCGCTTCGTAGGCGCATCCGCAGTCTCCGGCGCCAGTCTGTACTTGGTCTGAGCGTACTCATGCACGGCCTTCGCATTATCCTTGAGCAGGTCGTAATTGTCGGCAAAGGTCTTATGCGCCAGTTGAAACTTGCCGGAGCGTTTGTAGAGCACAGCCAGTTCGAGGACATCCTCGACCCTGGCCGGCGGTGGGACGCGCGCCAGGATCTCTGCGGCACGCGGGAGATTTTGCTGGTCAAGAAAGTACCGGGCCAACGCCAGATAGGGCAAATGTTTATCCGTGATGAGCGAATCGGCCTCGACCGCCGCGAAGAGCCGCTCAGCGCCGGGAAAGTCACCGAGCGCTGTCTCGTACTCGATCATCTGCGCGATCAGCGCGCCGGAATGCGGCGCGCGGCGGGCAGCCGCTTCGAGATTCGCGAGAGCCGCCTGCTTTTCGCCGGTCGCCCAGAGATGGGCGCTTTCGCGCAGCGAGTTGATCACCACATATTGCGGATGGGCGGGCAAGATCACGCGAAAATAAGAGCGCGCCGCATCGAAATCGAAGACGGGGTCGGGCGAGCCGTTCTCGCTCATTTTGCGTCGAATCTTCGGAATACCGGTTCCGCGACCCTCGGCCAACCGGAGTTCCTTCAGAAACTCCCCGATGCGCCGATTGCGATTGGGTACCGGTGGCACAAATGCTCCCGGCTGAAGGTGGCGCATTTCGATCCCTGGTACCGGGCCTGGATAACTGATAATCTCCATCCGGTCCGGATACAGATAAACCTTGGTAGGTTCAATGACTCCTTCGTAACTGCGGTGATAAACGGCATTGACCACCGCTTCCTCCATGGCTTCGTATGGGAAGGCCACAGTACGATATGCCTCTGCCTGGTCGGGCACTTTCCTAACCATGGTCGTGCTGAAGCTGTTCAGATAGTCCAACGTCTGTCGTACTTGCACATGAACCGGGCCACGAAAGACCTTTTCTTCGATGAGGTTCCCGCCAGCATCATCACCGAACTGAACGACTTCAATCCGGGCACCGGGGAAGAACTGCTCAGGATCATTCACAAAGAAAAGCAGCGCGGCGTTCTTCGGGGCTTCATACCCGTTGACCGGGACAGAAATGCGCAGAAACCGATACAGATCAGAATCAGAGACATTCACTCCGGGTGTAACCAGATCGCTCTTGATATCCGATAAGAAGCTCCGTACCAGGGTGGGCGAGAGGACGTCAATGGACAGGTCAGCTCGCCTGCGATCATCGAACGGGACTTTGGCCGTCATCTGCATCAATTGCGTCAAAATATCGCCCCTTGCCTCCACTGTCTCGCTCCCGTGGCGAACGTAGTAGTGGCGCATAGGATTGACATTGCTTTCAGGCGCTTGATAGGGGCGGACATCTCCTGCGGGGCACCAGATCACCATGATCTGTCTGCCCTGGTAAACCTCGGGAGAGATAACAGGTTGATACTCTGGATCAATACGTCTGCACTGCCCCCGAATCTTTTTCTGAATCTCATCGAGATTGCACTCTTCGAGGCCATGCGGCGGCAAGATGGGGACACCATTTCGTTCTTCAACCCCGATCACGATGTAGCCGCCATTGAGGTTGAAGAATTCATTTGCAAACGCGCATATCGTGCGGACGACCTGATCCAGCGTCGCTTCTGACCAGCTCTTCTTGAACTCCCGCCTGACCGATTCCACCGACCGAGCGTGCAACAGGTCATCCAGGTTGATGGGTAGTATGCGCATATCGAGTCTCCTCTGCTCCTTCCGCCAGGATTATATCACACGCGCATCTTCTCGATGACGGGAAGCCCAAACGTACTACGCACCACGCAGCACCCGCTGCACCGCCTGCAACAGCGGCCCGCGCTGTTCGCTGCCGCTTTCGCCCAGTTCGCTGAGGCCCAGGTGTACCTGCGTCCGGCAACGCCGGAGCAGGCCCAGGACGAGCGCCGCCAGCGCGTCTTGCCGCGCCGCGTACTCGTTCGCGTCAGTCCAC
>CAZYHE010000354.1:0-5400 GCA_964647225.1 uncultured Anaerolineales bacterium | reverse complement strand
GGCTATCACCTGTCGGTCGCTTCGACGCTGGAGGGGACGCCAGCCGAGTGAAATAAGCCGAAGTGGGTTGATTCAGAGGTAAATGAGCGCCATCGGAGCAATTCGCCCGAACCAGGATAAGGGAGCAGGAACAGGAAGGAGTAGCGGATGAAAGTCGCAAGTGCAGTGATCGAGAATTTCCGCCACATCGAGCGGCTAGAACTGGACTTCACAGACTCCGTGGGGCGAGTGCGCGATGTGTCGGTGATTGTCGGTCCAAACACAAGCGGCAAGACGACGGTTCTGGATGCCTTGGCGCTCGCGCTCGGTCTGCCGACTGAACTGCCATACAGTCGGCCAGATTTCGTCTTGACCCCGAGGGTGGTTCGCCGTGGCGCTCTGCAGACGAGGGTGACCTGCAAAGTGCGCTTCTCGCCGGACGAGATCGCGGCCACGCAGGCGCTGTACGCTCTGTCGGAGGAGAATCAAGCGGTTCCCGATGTAGATGAAGTGACCGTCACGTGGGAGTATCCCGCACGCGATAGACAGAGATACGCATACGGATTCACCCACTGTGAGCCAACCAACGCCTGGCATCTTTTCAAGGGACGGGTCAAGGTGGCTCGCCTGTTGTCCACTGGACGCGTGGATTGGAGTTGGTTCGAGAGGGTAGGTGGGGTCTTTACCTTCGATCAGCAACGGACAGGCATGGGCAAGATCATTCCTCGCGATATCTGGGATATTATCCATGAGGGCGGAAATGGAGTCAACTCGGATGAGCGACGTACTGCCGATCCGCGGACAATTCTGTTGGCGTTGGCGGTTCAGTCCCTTGTCCCGTCGGTGGATAAACGTCAGTTGGATCAGTTCAAGCGCATCCAGCAAAGATACGCCGAAATCTGCGCGCCGCATCGGATTGAAAGGGTGGAGCGCGATGAACTGGAGCAGATGCAGCTCATCTTCACCGATGGCGCTTATGAATACCGCTACGATGGCCTGAGCAGCGGTGAGCAGATGTTGCTGTTGTTCTTGATCCGCATGGTTACTGAGCATATTCACCAGTCAATCGTCCTGGTGGATGAGATCGAATTGCATCAGCACCCGCTATGGCAGCGTAAATTGCTCTACCTGTTGCCGCGCATCGGACAGAATAATCAGGTTATCGCCACTACCCACTCAGCCTACCTGCGCGATGCGCTGCCTCGGGAGGCGATTCTCAGAGACCTGGGTGAGTTGGGTGACCACTCAAGATCAGAGGAAGATCACCGATGAGTATCTATCTGGTCTGCGAGGGACCAACTGACGGTCTGGACATGCGCGTGCTGAATCTGCTCATCGTGAACAAACTCGGCCGCGAAGTGCTGATCGAACCCGTTGGCGGCGACGGAAGCGTGGGGAGCGTTGCAAGTTGGCTGGAGGCGCGCTCACGCATCCAACGTTCTGACGGAACGTGGAGTCGCCCGCAGGATCGAGTTTATGCTGTTGCAGACCGAAACTATCGTTCGGCAAAGGAAGCAGAGCAGATCTGGAATCACCGCAGCAAGAGACGTTGGCTGTGGCGGCGACATGAGATAGAGAACTATCTGCTTGATCCGCGCGTGGTGACTGAAGCTTTTCGATCCTTCGACGCAACTGGTGTGCGCGGGGCTGAAAATTTACCTCGTGATGCGCAAGTGGTGTTTGCCCAACTGCAACAACTGGCCCAACCGATGCTCGATACTCATGCTGGATGGCTTACCTATTGGCATCTGAACTCTCTTAAGAACGTCGAAGCAAACGATACCCGCTTGCTCAAGCCGACAGACACAATGCCACCCTGGTCATCCCCACCGAAAAGCCGCGATGAGTGGTTGAGCTATTTGCATCTTGAAGGACTGCGCCTCAAACAGGCCTGTGCGCACCTGATCGAGGATTCGATCTTTGATGAGTCGGCGGTAACGCAGGCGTATGACAGAGTCCTTGCACAAGTCACGCAGCCCGATTTCTTCAGTAGCGGACAATTCCTGCTCGATTTGGGCGGGCATGAACTGATGTCGGCGCTTTGCGCGTACATCAATCGAAAGGGAGTGTCACACCTATCAGATTCTGATCTGGAGACGGAGTTGATCAACGCCCTGGATCGCTTGTATGTGCCGGGCTTTTTTGTCCCTGATGACTTTGCTGATTTGGCGAGTCGGTTGATCTAATAGCAATGAGTCGGGTTCTTGTCAGGGCAAGAACCCGACTCATTGCTTGGGTGTTAACGTCACTCTCGATCCCGGATTTTACGCGGCCAACAACAAATACGGCTCCTCGACCACCTGCTTGACATACTGCAAGAACTTCGCGGCCGGCGCGCCGTCAATGATCCGGTGATCGAACACCAGGCTGAGCGTCATCATCTGGCGCAGCACCGGCTTGTCGGGCGATTCGGGCCGGAAGACCCACTTCGGCAGGATCTTGCCCACGCCCAGGATCGCGGCCTCCGGCAGGTTGATGACCGGCGTGAACCCCTCGATGTCGTACATCCCCAGGTTCGTGATCGTGAAGGTGCCGCCGGTGATGTCATCGGGCAGCGCCTTGCTCTTGCGCGCCCGATCCACCATCTCCCGGAATTCCTGGCCGAACTGGCGCAGTGACTTCTGATCGGCGTCGCGGATCACGGGCACGAGCAGACCGCGTTCGGTGTCCACGGCCATGCCCATGTTGATGTGGGCCAGCCGCTCGATGGCGTCGGGGCCTTGTCCTGAGCCTGTCGAAGGGGCGAGGCGGGCGTTCATGTACGGGAACTTCCGCAGGCCCGCGGCGACGATCTTCGCCAGCAGGTCGTTGTAGCCTGGCGCAAAGCCCCATTCCTCGGCGACCTTCGCCTTGATCCGCTCGCGTGCGGCCACGAACTCGGTCGCGTCCACTTCTAACATCAGCGTGACGCGCGCGGTTGTGTGGACGCTCGTCCCCATGCGGTCGGCGATGATGCCGCGCACGCCCTTGAGCGGGACGCGCTCGGCCACCTCGACTTCGGGCAGCGGCGCGGCGGGCGCGGGACGCGGCGCAACTGGAGCCGTAGGCGCGGCGACCGGGGCCGGGGCTGCGGGCGGCGGAACCGCCGCAGCCGGCGCGGCGGCCTTGATCGCGGCCTCCACGTCTTCCTTCGTGATCTTGCCCGCCGGGCCGGTGCCGGCGAGCTTGCGCAGGCTGATGCCCGCTTCGGCCGCCAGCTTTTCCGCCAGCGGGGTGGCCTTCGGCGCGGTGTCCAGATAGGCCTGGACGTCCTTCTCGACCACGCGCACGCCGCCGCCGCCGGTGGGCGTCAGCTCGGCCAGGTTGACGTGCTCGGCCGCGGCCAGCTTGCGCGCCCGCGGAGATGCGAACACCTTGACGGGGTGACTTGGTGACAAGGTGACAAGGTGATCGGCGGCTGTCACCGTGTCACCTTGTCCGCTCGTCACCGTGTCATCTTCGCCCTGGATCATGCCGCCGACGAATTTCTCGTCCGCCGCGCCGATGGTTGCCACGACGGTGAGGACCGGCACGACTTGATCCACTGCATACGGCCCGATGTGGATGGTGCCGTCCGCCGTCGCCTCGACGGGAAAGTTCGCCTTGTCGGTCTCAACTTCGACGATCGCATCGCCGCGCGAAACTTTCGCCCCGTCCTGCACCAACCATTCGACCAGCTTAACTTCCTCGACCGTCTGGCCCAGCTTGGGAATATAGACCTCGATTGCCATCAACTCACCACCTTTCGGCACGCGGCCACGATGCGATTCGTGTTCGGGATCGCGATGTCTTCGAGCACCTCGGCGCGGGGCACCGGCACGTTCATCGCGGCCACGCGCACCATCGGCGCGTCCAGCCAATCGAACGCCAAGTCGCTCACCTGCGCCATGATCTCGTTGATGAAGTTGGTGTTCTCGTAGCCTTCCGATACGCAGACCAGGCGGCCGGTCTTTTTGACCGAGGCGATGACTGTGTCCATGTCGAGCGGCTTGAGGGTGCGCAGATCTACGACCTCGACCTCAATCCCTTCCTTCGCCAGGATGTCGGCGGCTTCGAGCGCGCGCAGCACCATGCGCGAATAGGTGACGATCGTGACGTCCTTGCCGGGGCGCTTGATGTCGGCCACGCCGAGCGGGATGATGTAGTCTTCTTCGGGAACCGGCCCCTTCGTGCCGTAGAGCATCTTGTGCTCGATGAACATCACCGGGTTGTCGTCGCGGATGCAGGCCTTGAGCAGCCCTTTGGCGTCGTAGGGCGTCGAAGGCATGACGACGTAGATGCCGGGGAAGTGCGTCCAGAGCGCCTCCAGGCTTTGGCTGTGGTGCGCGGCGATGGCGCGGCCCGCGCCGCCCTCGGTGCGGATCACCATCGGCACGCTGGTCTTGCCGCCGAACATGTAGCGGTTCTTGGCGCCCTGGTTGGCGATCTGATCCATGGCCAGCGGAGTGAAGTCCACATACATGATCTCGGCGATGGGTCGCATCCCGGCCATGGCCGCGCCGACGGCCGCGCCGCCGATGGTGGCTTCGGAGATCGGCGTGTCAATCACCCGCCAGTCGCCGAATTCCTTCCACAGGCCGCGGGTCGCGCCGTAAGCGCCGCCGTACAGCCCCACATCTTCGCCCATGATGAAGACCTTCGGATCGGCGAGCATCTCTTCGCGGGCGGCTTCGACCAGCGCCTGAGCATAGGTGAGCTGGCGCATGTCCGGCGAATTGCGCACGCGTTCGCGCAACTTGCGCTCGGCTTCGACATCGGCCGCCGTGGTCTTGGAGGGCGCGTACACGTCGGTCAGCACTTCGTTGACGTCGGGCGCCGGCGAGGCGTTGGCGTATTCCATCGCCTTGTCGAGCTTTGCTTTAACCGCCGCGTCCAGTTCCTTGTTTTGCTCGGGGCTTAGCCAGCCGAGGCCCAGCATTTCGTCTTGCAGCACCGTGGTTGAGTCGTGCGCCCACCAGGCTTTTTCTTCATCCTTGGTTCGATACACACGGGGGTCGGAGTGCGAGTGACCGTAGTGGCGGTAGGTTTTGCCTTCGATCAGGGTGGGGCCTTCGCCGCGGCGGGCGCGTTCGACGGCCTTTGCAACTGCGCCGCGCACAGCCAGCACATCCATCCCGTCCACCACTTCGCCGGGGATGCCGTAGGCGCAGGCGCGGTCGGCGATGTCGGGCAGCTTAGTCACCTTGGCCCAGGGCACCGACATGCCGTATTGGTTGTTCTCGGCGACGAAGATCACCGGCAGGTTCCACGCCGCGGCCATGTTCAGGCTCTCGTGGAAGGTGCCTTCGTTGGTCGCGCCATCGCCGAAGAAGCAGACGACCACCCGGTCGGTGCCGGTCAGCTTTTGCGCCAGCGCGGCGCCGACGGCCACGGGCAGGTTGCCGCCGACGATGCCGGTGGCGCCCAGGTTGCCGTGATCCACATCCGCGATGTGCATCGAGC